>JAGVEK010000082.1 GCA_020058315.1 Candidatus Zixiibacteriota bacterium | reverse complement strand
CATTCGATTAGAGCGTCGCGACACTCGATGTTGTGGAAGCTCCGGATGACCGGTTCGGGGACCGGCGTATTGCCCCGGTTGCGAAAATGCCACTGCAGCGTGCCGATCCACAGGACCAGCTCGGCAATGGTGGCCGCCCTGGGGTTCACTTCAAGGCCCAGCAGCTGGTGGGGGTCTACGGTAACGCCCTGTAATTCCATGAGGGCTTGGCGCTGGCCCAACGAGTCGAGGGTGTCAAAGATCTCGCCCTCGATGCGCTTGAGGTGTTCCAGGGTCACATACAGGAAGTTGCCGCTCCCGCACGCGGGGTCCAGTACGCGGATGTTGACGAGCTTGCGGTGGAAGTCCCGAACGGTGGCCACGGCCTTGTCGGTCTTGCCGTCCCCCACTAGGACCAGCACGGCGGCGCGTACGGCCTCCCATTCGGCCCTTATCGGGTTGATGATCGTGGGCATCACGAGGCGTTCGACGTACTCGCGAGGCGTGTAATGGGCGCCGAGTTTGTGGCGCTCGGCAGGGTCAAGGGCGCGCTCAAGCAGCGTGCCGAATATCGCAGGCTCTACATCCCGCCAGTCGCACTTGGCCGCCTCGACGAGTAGCAGCAGCTGATCCCGCGTCAGCGGCAGGGCGGTTGCCTTTTCGAACAGCCCGCCATTGAACCGGAGAACGTCGGAACGCAGGCTCGTCGAGAACCCACCCCCATTCATCCGCGTCCAGAGTTCTTCGGTCATGGGCACGAAGTGCTCGGGGTTGTCCTTTAGGCTGTCAAGCAGGCCGGAGAAGCTGCTCTTGGGCAGCAGGCCGACGTCCTCGGCGAACATGGTGAACAGGCACCGCATCAGGAATCCGGCGGTCTCATGGGGGTCGTGTCCGCCCTTCTCCAGGGCTACTGCGAGCTTGGCCAGCCGATCGGCAATTTCCCGGGTTACCTGGGCGCTGCGGCGAGAGGGGTCCAGGGACGCAGGGTCGGTCCAGGCCGCGCACAGGCGGGCGCGAATCTCCTCGAGTTTCAAGTCCTCCAGATGAATCCGATGGCTTCCGGGAGCCGGGAATGGAACGTAGGCACCACCCGAACACGAGAACTCCGAATAGAGCTCCAGTGAATGGCCGACATCCGCCACGATGATGAACGGTGGGCGGCCCTCTTCCACGGGCAGGGCGCGAACGTACTGCTCTGCCTGACCCCGGGCGCGCAGCATGGCCTCGTCCCAAGCGGGGGTGCCGCGCGGACCGATTCCTCGGCCTATCCGACGATTCTGATCCCGGACGACCATCGACAGAGGCGCGTCCTGGCCTGTAGGGGGATACTCGGCACCTTGTTTAGCTTCCAGGACGAAGGAGCCACGCTTGTAGAGGTCGATCCGGCCGTTGCTGGAGGTGCCGTCGCCATAGCGGAATACGACTGCGCGCTCGAACACGTAGGTGTTCAAGCTGGTGTCGGGAGTGGCGGGGTCCGGTCGAGGGACCTCAAGCAGGTCGCACAGCTCGGCCAGGAACAGCTGGTAGTTGGCGCGTTCGGCGGCGCCAGACTTGTTCCAGCGGTCGATGAAAGTCTGGACTTGATCGGCCATGTATCGCTTTCCAATAGTCCAAGCGCGGTCAGCTCATTCGCGGCTCCCATCCCGGGCGCGCGGTCTGCGCCGGGCCTCGGATTGCCGATAGAGGGCAAGCGCCGAAATCCCGTTTGATCATACGCGACGCACCTTGATCTTGCCACAAATTGCAATTAGGGGCCCACAGGCTTCCAGCCATGGCAGGGGGCGGTAGGGCCAAACGATCTGGAGGGTACCGCGGCCCGTTGACGATAGTTCTCAGTACAGCTACATTCGGCGGGCAGAAGTAGCGATTCAAAAACTTCGCAAGGGAAGACCCATGCCCCGCATCAAGAAGCCGCTTTTGGCCTCCCTGACGGTCACCGACCTGAAAGCCCTCCTCGCTCTGCCAAGGAGCGGACGGAATTGCTTCGGGCCCGCAAGGGGGAACTCCTAGCCGAACTCCGGTAGGTGGACAAGGATCTGGCGCAGTTGGCCAAGGGCGGGGCTGCCTCGGCGCCAGGTGGGAAGCAGCGCTCAGCGGCCAAGCCAGCTGCAAAGAAGGCACGCAACCAGGTGGCCGCCAAGCCCCGGAAGTCCGGCGGCGCGAGCATCGAGTCGGTCGTCATCGATCTGCTCAGGGCGAACGGCGCCCCGATGGCGTTCCGGGACGTGCTGGCCACGATCAAGAAGAAGAAGCTGGTCAAGACGAAGGTCGCAAGCTTCGACGGGGTCCTGCGGCAGGCGATGGCCAAGAGTTCGAGGATCAAGAGGGTGAGTGAGGCGGGGGGTATGTCGGGGGTGAGAAGTTGCGAAATGCGCGATGCGTACTTTTGGCCTCGGGGCGGGGGCCTATGCGGCGTCAAGCAGGATGTAGAGTCCTGGGAAATGAATGGCGCTCCGCGACGAGATGGCCTCACTCCGGTTTTCTCAATGAGGCTTTGGGGCCCCCCATCGACATAGGTGCCCAGAAGGGCGGCGTCCACTTGGCGCGTCCGGCGCTGGTACCGCGGCAGCATGCTGCTGCGCCACTCGCTGATCGTGCCGTCCGCGCCGAACACGCGGCCTCGGGGAATCGTCAGTGCCGTGGGTCCGTGCTGGGTCACCACGTCGCGGGTTGTGTCGCTGTGCCGGAAGCCCGCACGGTCGGCCGACCGTTCACCACGCACGCAGCCCAGGACGCTGGTAAGCTCCTCATCGATAACGGCTTCGATCGCCTCGCGGACGCGGGCACGCAGCGCCAAGATCAGGTCGCACGAACGGACTTGGGGGGCGAGATCAGACGTGGTAGACTTTTTCATGGCGTAATCCTCCGCTTGTCGCCCGTTTTGGGCGGGGTGATTGGTTACACCCGGAGATTACGCCATTTCCAATTTCTACAACAGTCGGGACGGGACCGTGATTGAGCGTTGACCGCATCTGGTTCAGACGATAGGCTTGTTTGCACAGGCAAATAGGATCGGCTCTCGTTGCGGCGCCGAAACGGGATCTTATCCGTAGTCATGGCCGATGTCAGGCAATTGCCCGGCGAGGGCGTCGGAGCGCTCCTATGTGCAACGCGGCTTTCGCTCGCCAGCGGCGTTTGGGCCGACATCATCGATCTTCCGTTCGTAAGCGAATAAGTTAGGATGGTGGCAAAGGTGCCTGTCTCAACCAACGACGCAGATCGTGACGGATTTTCGAGACACGCGGATTTGCGTTTCGATCTGAAGAATCCTCGAACACCAGATCGTGATTTCGCTAGCGAAGAAGACGTCTTGGCATATCTGACAAAGTACTGCGACGTTGATGAACTCGTTACGTCAATACAGAGTTCAAGCTGGGTCGACTATGAGCCGTTAATTGTGCAGAGGAAGACAAACATAGTCCTCGAGGGGAATCGACGTCTAGCGGCGCTACGCTTGCTCACAAATCAAGCAATCCGGGAACAGCTAGGATATCGGCTGCCGCATGACGGTAGCATCCCCGAATTGCCGGATGAAGTGCGGGTGCGGTGGGTGAACGATCGTTCCGAGGCGCGATCATTTATTGCATTCAAGCACATCAATGGCCCGTTCAAATGGGATGCACTTGCGAAAGCAAAGTACGCAGCAACTTGGCTTGATGAAGGCGTACAGGCAGAAACGGTGGCAAGGCAAATCGGAGACACCCACAATACCGTGCTTCGCATGGTCAACGGCTGGCGTGTTTTGGAACAAGCACTGTCCGAAGGATTCGATATATCCGATATTACTGCGCGGCGATTCAATTTCTCACATTTGTATACCGCACTGGCACGCCGCAACACGAGAGAGTTTCTTGGCCTTCCGGAAGAGCCGAACAGTCCGCTCCCGACAAGCCCCGTTCCAAAGGCGAATGTTGAGCAGTTGGTGGAGTTGATGGGATGGCTATTCGGCCAGGAGAAACGGGGCCAAAGGCATGTGGTCAAGAGCCAGAATCCTGACCTAAATAGACTTGTGAAGGTACTGGGCAATAAGAGCGCGAGAGCCGTCTTGGTGACAACGAAAGACTTTGCTCGATCTGTTGAGGTAGTGGAGCCTGGTTCAAGTCGATTTGAGGAATCACTTGTTGGCGCAGTCAGCATGACGGAGAGGGCACTCGGTCTAGTTGGCCACTTCGAGCCGGCACAACAACCCGATCTTAT
>JAGVEK010000369.1 GCA_020058315.1 Candidatus Zixiibacteriota bacterium | reverse complement strand
TGGCAGTGCAAAGGTGCGATCGGGGCGGGCCATGCGATGCCGCGTTCATCATGGAAGCGTTCGATGGCCGCCTGGGCTGTGCGCGTGATGCCAATCCCATATGAACCCATGATGAGGAATCGTTCATTGCCCGCCTCATCGAGCACGGTGGCACCCAAAGCACTGGAGTATTTCGTGCCCAGCTTGAATGTGTTACCGACTTCGATGCCGCGCCGGGATACCAGGCGCTCATGATGGCACCGAGGGCAATACTCTCCCGCCTCTGCGGTGCGGATCGTCGCTGTCTTGTCGATCCGGAAGTCGGACAGATTAACGTCGACGAAATGCCGGTCACCGGCATTGGCGCCGACGACAAAATTGACCATCGCCTTGACTTCTTCGTCGGCGATAATCAGGATATCCGACGACAAGCCAACCGGTCCCGCAAATCCGACCGGCGCGCCGGTTGCATGTTCGACTGCCGGGGCATCGAGCATCTCGACCATCGGGACACCGGCGGCATTGGAGAGTTTAGTCTCGTTGATCTGGCGGTCGCCACGGATCAGAGCGGCGACCGTCTTGTCCCCTGCGCGGTACATCAGTGTCTTGACCAGCTTGCGCGCAGGGACATTGAGGAATGCGGTCACCTCCTCGACCGTCCTCATATCAGGAGTATCCACCGGGCGGTACTGGCGGGGCGGCTCCGGCACAGTGTGCGGTCCGGCAACAGCGATGGAATCGGCGCGCTCGACATTGGCCGCGTATCCACACTCGGAACACGAAAGAATTGTTGCCTCTCCCCCCTCCGTTTCCACGATGACCATGAATTCATGGGCCGACTTGCCACCCATGGCGCCGGTATCGGACTCGACCATCACGGTCTCCAGACCGCAACGGTCAAAGACGGCTTTGTAGGCATCGACCATCTTCTGGTAGCTGACATCCAGGCCGGCTTCATCAATGTCAAACGAGTAGGCGTCCTTCATGAGGAACTCACGGCCGCGCATCAGACCAAAGCGAGGGCGGATTTCATCGCGAAACTTCACCTGAATCTGGTACAGGTTCAGCGGCAGACGCTTGTACGAACGAAGCTCTCCGCGCAATAGCGAAGTCACGATCTCCTCGTGAGTGGCACCGAGGACCATCGGTCGGTGGTGGCGGTCGTCGAGACGCATGAGCTCGGGGCCGATGTCGTAGTAGCGGCCCGTCTGCTGCCAGATCTCCGCCGGATGCAGGACCGGCATGGTGATTTCGAATGCGCCGGCCTTGTCCATCTCCTCGCGGACAATCGTGGAAATCTTCTGAATCACGCGTTGCATCAACGGGAGGTAAATGTAAATCCCGGCGGTCAGTTTGCGGATATACCCCCCGCGCAGCAACATGCGGTGGCTGACAAGCTCGGCCTCAGCGGGATCATCGCGGAGGGTTGGTATGAAGGTACGGCTCATGCGCATCGGTTGTATCCTCTGGGGTTGATGATCGGCTGCTCTCCGGGCCTGTCGTACGGGCCGCAGTTGAAGACCCCAGTATAGGGGCGGCACGGCAGTGGGCAAGCGATTTGAGCGGCATTCTGTCAGTCGCTCGGCATCAGCCCGGCGCCGACCTGCAGGAGAATGGCCATGTGCCATTGACTTCAGGGTGTGTTGAAAAAGCCGTCCTGCTGCTTTTGGGACGGGCGGACAGGAGTGTCCGCCCCACTGCAAAACTTGAGTTTAGTGGCCCGGACACTCCTGTCCGGGCACTTTTTCAACAGGCCCCAAAGTCAGTGGCACACGGCGGGCGAATTGAACGAGTATCTCAGACGTCGCTATGGCCGCGCGTCAAGGAATCGGGGTCCGTTTTCGGTTGGGGTCATGCTGGCGAACAAACGCCGTCCCTGGTTCATCTGGCCGAGTTCATGCTGGTATTCGACACGCTTGGCGCGTGCGATCCGGAGACACTCGGCGACAAGACTCTGGGAGCGCATGATCAGCCCGGAGATTTCATCGAGAATGCTCCGCACTTCGGGCGAGCGCGCCCAGTCGGCGAACGCCTCCGGTGACCAGCGGCGGGCGGATTGAATGGTCTGTTCACTGCTTTCGATCCGTTTCTGGACCCGGCCGATTTCAGTGAACAGATCACACATGCGGACGTCGGAGTTCTCCCGGAGTCCCTCACGCTGTCTGTCAATCAAGACGTGCAGCGCGCGATAGAAGCTGCTCTCCTCGGTGAGCACTTCCAGGAGATGTTCTTTGTCGAAGCGGTTCTTTGTCATGCCGGTTTTCCGCGGCCAGCGGTCTCCATTTCCAGGGTCAGGCCTGATAACAACAGGATTGAGCCGCAGGCGCGGAGGATGCAGTTCCCGCCATTCCGCCTGCCGGAGGGGCGACTCTGGCAGAATTCGCCTCTTGGGCAGCAAGCTGCTCCCATCCCTCTTTGAGGTTGCTGAGAATCTGGATGCAACTCTCTGCGCTTTCGAGTTCACGTCGCGCGTTGGCAATTGTAATCTGATCGATCACGAACGCATAAAGAGCGGAGAGCTTGGTCGTCAATTCGCCGCCTGCCGGGTCCAGGGTTCCATAGAGATGGACGACGATGCGACGGGCCTGGTCGAATTTCTGCCAGCTTTGATCGAAACGCCCGGCGCGAATCTGGTCGATGGCCTCGCGCAAATAGCGGATCGCTCCCTGATATAGCATGACGACGAGCTGGGACTGCGACATCCCCATCACCTGTGTGCGCCGGTATTCGGTCAGAGTGTTTGCTTGCGGCATGGTCGTGTCGATTCCTAGTTCGATGTCATCTGAGAAGTATTACTTGCCAACTGACCGAGCTGTTGAGTGAGGAACGACCCTTGAGCCTGGAATTGCGACAGGGCGGACTCGAGGGCGGTAAAGCGTTCGAATAGTTTTTCGCGGCGTACAGCGAGCCGCTCTTCCTGGCTTTTGATCTGGGCCTTGAGGTCATCGATCTGGGCTTGAATTCCACTGGTGCGTCGCGCGATGGTCCCATTCGTCGACATGGTCATCGAGTCGACGGCGCGGGCGAGACGCGAGGAGAAGCCGCGCTGGTAAGTGACCGTGGCGCTGCCGTTCGCCAGAACGTCTGCCGTACTCATGCGCACTTCCAGCGACAGACCAGCGGTGCCACCGCTGTTCTTGTCGGCAGTCAGGGTCCGGGCACTGCCGGTGGCCTGGTAGCCGTTGATGGTCCCCGCCACATCGAGTCCCGCAATCACCTGGCCGCCGGTGCCAAAGCCCAAGGTATTGACCGCGCTATTTGAGGCCGGGGCGTCGACAGACACAGACGATGCCGAGCCATAGCTGCCGGAAGTGAACTTCAGATGACCGGTTTCCGCTGTGTCGCTCACCCACTCGACAGCGACGCCCCGGCCGCCAACTACGGAATCGGCTTTGATCTTCTGCTGAATCTCGGCCGCCAGTTCCGCGCCGGATGCGTAGGTTTTCGCAGTCAGGACAATATCTCCCGACTTGAAGCCGTCGACGCTCAGACGGAACGTGTTGCTGGTGGAAGTCAAAGCGAGGGGTGACACGGCCGGATCATTGATCGCCGCGCCGTCACGGGTCATGCGGGTCGCAGCTTGTGTGATAGTGACAGCGTATCCGGTCTTGGATTCGGCGGTCTTGACCCCCGCTGACAGAAAAGTGATCAGAGAATTTGTGGAAGTGCCTGAATCGAGAAACAGGTTGCGGACACCATCCGGATTGCTGGCCAGCTTTGCGGCGAGCGCGCTGGAATCGACCAGCGAGAGCAGTCCATTGGAAGCCGAACGGACACCGACTGCACGCAGCATGTTCATCGATTTCGGGAGACCGTCGATCGCGCCGGAGAGCGAATTGCGCAGGCCTTCCTGGATGGCCAGGAGAAACTGGTCCCCCAAGAGCACTCCGGCTTCCGTCGTGTCCGAATTGTAGGAGAACTGCTTATCGATGGCCCGCATGACTTCGTTATACTTGTCGAGCAGCCCTGTAATGTTCGACTTAATGCCATCCTGATCGAGACTGGCTGTGATCGTAACCGGCGCGGTGGTGACCGATTTCAGATTGAGAGAGACGCCACCGATGAGGTTGTCGATCTGGTTGGACGCCGACAAGATTACGATCGGCGATCCACCGCCGGCCGTTGATCCCAGAGAAACCTGGGCATCGGCCGCCGTCTGAAGAAGCGGGCTGAACGTCTGAACGCGGAATTTATCTCCGGCGACCAGTGTTCCGGCGCCGAATGCCAGCGTCAATCCTTCTGATCCAGTTCCCGTGAGCGCAACCTCCTGGCCGGCGGTCGTGACCGAGATCGATCCTGAGTTGGTTCCGTCCGACCAATTAACGGTGATCGGCCCTGAACCAATAGTTTGTGTTCCGCTGCCAGCCACGCTGAATGTGTATGTCTTGTTTTGGGTGCCGGTGTAGGAGGCGGAGGAACCCAGCGACTTCACCGATGTGCCCTGGAACGTGCCTACATTCTCAACCTGATCGAAGGTGGATGTGCTGAAATTGGGCGCAGCACCGCCGGTCAGATTCGATGTGAGGCTGATGACGTTTTCGGCCCCGGTGGCGTTGGCACTGAGCAACAGACGATAGGGGTTCGATGACGAGCCATCGCTAATGATGCTCGCCGTCACCCCAACGCCGGCGGCATTGATGGCGTTTTTCAAATCTGTCAGGGTAGTCGCGGCGCTGCTCAACGTGATCGTTGTACTGCTGGCATTGCCCACGGCGATCTGCAGCGTTCCCGAACCCACAGCCGAAGATGGATCGGCATACCCCTGGGATGCGATCTGGTGATTCGCCGCGAGGGCGTCGATCGACAGCGAGTAGGTTCCCACGGTGACTTTGCCATTCGCCTGAGCGGTCACCATCTGATCGTCCGAGACCGACAGTATGGCTCTCTCGAAGTTCGAGGCACGATTCAAGGTGGAAGCGCTGGCTCCCAGGGCCACCATCAAAGCGGAGATGGAGTTGTAGGTGGTGAGCTGGT
This sequence comes from Candidatus Zixiibacteriota bacterium, assembly GCA_020058315.1. GTDB lineage: Bacteria > Zixibacteria > MSB-5A5 > WJJR01 > WJJR01 > JACRMA01. The sequence goes on along the minus strand of JAGVEK010000369.1, from coordinate 759 downwards.
TGGTGGCCTCGGTCTGACGATCAGTCAGCAGATCGACCGGGCGGTGTTCGGCTTTCATGATCGCATCGACGATGGACGTCGTGTCCAGATTCGAGATGAGACCGTCGATCGATTGTGAACCAGGCATGTGATCCCCTTTTCCGACTGTGGCAAATCAGCAGCCCCGCCCGCCGTGGCGGGCGGGGTTGCCAATGGTGTTCATCGTACGACAGATTCCATCATGCGACGCAGTGACTAAGCTGTTTGATCAAAGATGACGCCCAGCATTTCTTCCAGGCGCTGGCGCATTCTGAGAATCTGTTCCGGCGGGACCTGGCGCAACACTTCCTGCGTATCGCGATTGACCAGCGATATGACCAGGTCTCCGGTCTGTGTGTCGATTTGGTAACGCACGCTGACATTAGCCTGCTTGAAAACTTCGTTGAAGGCTGCGACAGCGCTTTCGACCTCCCCGGCAATCAGCGGTTCCGATGCCGAATCCCGAAGTGTCCGATCAGCCGTGCGCTCTCCAAAGAGGGGCGCGCCAGTGCGGTGCTGCGAGCCAGCGAGGTTCAACTGCCCCGGGAGCACCCGCCCTGAGGAAACCGCAGACATGGCAGCGCTCTCCACGACGGCCGGCGGTAGGAACAAATCGTAATTCATAATCGGCACTCCTCTTCGGTCACCCCCCGTTTACTGATCCCGCCCGCCGGAGCGGGCGGGATGCAGGTCAACGGATTACTTGAAGAGCGACAGAACGACTTGCGGAACCTGGTTGCC
>JAGVEK010000264.1 GCA_020058315.1 Candidatus Zixiibacteriota bacterium | reverse complement strand
GTCGAACCATGCCTAGGACTCGCTCGACAAAGCGGCGCCGACGGATGACCCGCTGTGCGAGGGCCTTCAACGCCCGCACTGGCCATTAGCGCTCTGACCCGCCTAGAAGTAACCTGACCAGCACAAACCATCCCTACAACCCTCGAAAGAACCACCACCGGGCCCGTGGAACCCAGCAGCCACCCCGCTGACACGGGGCGCTCAGCCATACCCCGCCAGCCCGAAACGGTCGAAAACCCCAATCCGAAGCCGATCAGGCCGACGCGTCAGCCGCGCGAAAGATCGAGGCTAGTCGGCTGCCCGGCCCTTGCCTGCCGCCGCGATATCCGGCAAGTTCAACGCCATGTATCTCGGACACGATCGCACGAAGTCCCCAAAGGTGTTGGTACTGTGGGACATTGATCACACGCTGATGGAATCGAGGGGAGTTGGACCCGCGGTCTATCGGCGGGCGTTCAGGAACGCAACAGGTCGCGAGCTCGAAAGATACGCAATTGTTCCCGGGCGCACAGAGCTGGCAATCTCCGCGGAGATGTTGCGACTCAACGGATTAGATGCGTCTGAAGGAGCAGTCCTTGCTCTCATCGATTCGCTGCTGCACGAGTTTCAAATCGCTAAGTTCGAACTGGCAGCCACGGGGCGCGCGCTACCCGGCGCAAAAGAAACACTGGCCCAGCTTGCTGCTGAGCCTCGCATCCACCAAAGCGTATTGACCGGCAATGTGCGTGAATTGGCGATTCTGAAGCTTAAGGCATTTGGCTTAGACGTCTACCTTCACCTCGATAGCGGGGCATACGGCGACGATCACGAGAATCGGGCCAACCTCGTATTCATTGCACAGCGTCGAGCGGCCGAACGCCTGGGCGCAGCATTTGGGCCTAGAAATACTATTCTAGTTGGCGACACTCCCTATGACGTGCGTGCTGCGAAGGAGGCTGGTACGCGGGTAATCGCAGTAGCTACGGGTGCAAGCACCGTTCAAGAATTAGTCGAAGCTGGTGCCGACTTAGCCGTTTCAAACCTGCGGGATCGGCGGCTACTACAAATGATCGTCTTGCAATTGATGCGAAATCCGTGACGACACCTCGGTCGCGCTACTTGCACATCCGATGCGGTCGGGCTCTACCAGGCTGCGCCGGCATGCTTGTGGATTCGGCGAATCGCAATCGAGCGCAGTGGACGAGGTCCGCCGATAACTATCCTATGCGCCCCACATCGGACGCGACCCTCACCCTGCAGTTGTCCGTCGCTGCCACATATAGATCGTCGCCGACGACGGCAGCACACCGCTTCGCGTACAAACAGACCTGGCCGATACATTCAGAGCCACAGAGGTAGGCCGCGCCCTCCAGGGGCTACAGGCACGCGGCAACAACATCGTGGCCGCCGGATACGAAGCAGGAGAGTATGAGTCTCAGCGAAAAGGAAGCGGTCATCAATTTCGCTCGCACGCTTGGAATGAGCACGGGCGATATCTATTTCATCTATACCGAGTCTTCGTTCATGGGGCACGGGCATAAGGCGGTCAAGGAAGGTGAGCGAATCGAACCCGGCTACCATCATCATGATGGATGGGCGGTCCGATACGACGGATTCAGCTACTCAATTGCCAAAATTCACTCCGACGACTTTGAGCGTGGCGCAACACCATATTTCGAGATCTACTATTAAGCTCGTCGCCCGCTTGGTTGCACTTGACTCCTATTGTCTTTATGTAACTATGGGTGTATGGATGAAATCCCCGCTAACGATGAAGCCACCTACAGGACCGAGGCGGTTCTGGCTGATTCGCTATGGGAATTTCATCGAGACGTCTTTTCTGAAGTACTGACAAACATCGAGTTGTCGGCTTTCCTTCGGTATTATCCACAGGATCTCGATGCGATTGCCGATCAGTTCGACTACCGTCGTAAGCTGGTCGAAGAGGATCCGCATGCGATGCCGGAAGGACGAGCGGCGTTTGGCAAATTGCTACATGCCCTCGACTTAGATCTGCAGATCGAGCCATCAGCCCCGGATCGCAGTTGACTCGAAGGGTGCACAAGGTAGTTGGCGGAATCCAGTCGCGAGAGACCATCGCCCGGCATGGCATTGCGGGACACCACTACCCTAAAGATCACGAGGGATGAACGCATCCAGAACCCGTGCGATCTCGGGATCGGTATTCGGAGACCGGCCGACCCACGCACGGATCTGGTCACGGAATACGTCGCTGCGCTGCACCAGTTCGGCGTACCACGGGGTATCCGACGCGTCGTCGTACCAGTTCAACCCGGCCATCGTGACCGTAGGTAGGAGTGTCCGGGTGTAGTGGATGATCGCGACAATGTTCATAGCTAAGATCGCTTCGCGCACAAGCGGATCGGTGTACTCGGGCGCTATGAGCACCGGGTTGATACCGTGGATCGCCGAGTCGTCATGGCGACGCCGCTGGGCGCGGGGACGTCCGCTCCTGTTGAAAGTGGTTGGGCTGTTCTTGCTTCCGGAGATCAGGCCTTCAATAGCGACGATGGCCTGATGATGGAGGAACGTCAGCGCGGGGTCCTCGGGCAACCCTGCTCTGAGCGCGAGTCCACCGCCGTGGTTGCCGTCGAGGTGCAGCATGTACCCGCGCTTGGTGCCGGGGTGTGGATCGTGAGGTGACGCTGCGAAGAACGCATAGTGGCCGGAGAAATCGACGTCTGGGTATGCTGCAGCCAGCATCTCCTGAATGCTTCCCTTCAGGCCGCTGTCGACAACACAGACATCCAACCCGCTGGCCTCGACGCGGACACCACATTGCTCGAAGTAGGTAGTGAGCCGCTGCAGCGCGCCTGCGGGATCGGCTGGCACCCTGGGGCGCTTGCGGAACATCTCGATCTGCGAAAAGTGTTTGTTCTCATAGACTTCCATGTCATGCAGGGCGTCGTTCACCAGTGGCCGCGGCAGATACATGCTGACGCCGTGCAGGGCGAAGAGATTCGGCAACAGCTCCGCCAGGACGAATCCGAAGATGAAACCATCTCGGCCAAGGAACACGATCTTGGTCTTGGGGTTCTCGGTAACCGCGCGAACCAGGTTCGGGATCATGTCGATGACGATCTTGAGCACAAAAGGGGCCAGGTGGCGCTGGACCAGGTTGTAGGTGCGGACCAGTGTGGTCACCTTGTCGGCGGTGTCGATGCCAAAGGATCGCATGAATCCTTCGAAGACTGCGGGTTCCATTCCGAGATCCGTGTGGTTGATGCTCGCCGGCAGAATGCTCAACGGATCGAGCCACGTGTTGATCCGGGTGATCCCATGCCCCAGAACGGGCAGTGCCCCGCGACATGCGGGGCACTGCTTGTGGTGGCGGTTTTGAGTGCTCACGCGGTCCACTGCCTCACGCTGTCTGCTGTCTCTCGCATGATGCGAATGGCCAGTGCAGCGATTGCCTCGCTGACCTCTGGTGCCACCGATCTATGCTGCTCGGCTATCTCCAGCAGATCTGCGACTATCTCGTTGACCGAGTCCAGAACCTTGTTCACCAGGTGTACGGCGAGCGCGAAGCGCTGCTCTTCTTTAGATTCATCCATTCCTCCAGGATGAGAATTCAGTTGTCCACGATCTGTCCACCGAGGACATATGGCGGATAGATTATGGATAGATCACCGTCCACGTGGCTAAAAAGAAGGATGCCCACTCCATTTTCCGGAGTGGGCATTGTGGCGCAACAAGGGTTTGTTGATTGGGATAGGAAAGTTAGTCTTGGCCGATCGGCATTGTTTCGAGCCACCGCCCGATGAGCTCAAGGTCGGCCAGGTTGTCGTCGAAATGGTAGCCCGATGTCATGATCCGCCGTAGCGGTCGTGGCACTTGCCGCACGTGACCATCCGGACCTGCACCGATGAAGTCGAGCTCCGAGGGTTTGCGTAGTACGATGTCGATGATAGCGACAAGGATGTATGGCCGCAGATCAGAAAACAAGATTTGGTCCTGTTCCGAGTTCACCGGATCGTACCGAGCGTCAGTCCATTGATCAAACAGATAACGCAACCCGCTTGTGTCCTTGCGGTCGGGCGGACCGTAGATGTCTCCCTCGAATGTGCGGACCCAGGCCAGAAAATCGTCTCGCAGTGAGATTACTTCGCTGGCGAGATCCAGATTTTCCCGGTTGAATATCCCATGGTTTCTCGAATTATCCATTCGCACTCACCTCATTTCATGTAAGTTGCGCCTTTGTAATTTATAGACAAAATGCAATAGATTGCAAGCAGAAGCAGCATGGAAGCTTGTTTTTATCTCGCCCATCCACGTCCTCTGCCGCGCTATCGTTTGACCGTGTATGCAGACATGGACCTCGAACGAGGGGAAGCGCTGCACGATCTTCGCAGCTTGACGAACGACGGGACCGCCGCGACAGTGACCGCATTGTCAGACTGTGTCTCGCTTCGCGAGTACATGGCTGGCAAGCTTGACGTCCCGCTGGACGCCGTCGCCGGCCAAGTGGCTCGCCACGTTCTGGCGTGGGTGGTCAGGCAAGCCCGAAACCGAACGCCGCCGGAGACCAACCGCAGAACGCCCTGGGAGTGGGATGCGCCGCTCATCATCGGCGCACTGATCGACCCGTTCTCAGACGTGCCCCCTGCGTACGCGGTTCGACTTGAGGCCGCTCGTAGCGCAGTCGAACAGAGCCGTGCTTGGAAAGACAACACCCGCTATCGGGCCCTCAAGGAGAGTCTAAAGGAGAATCAGGAACGACCTCAGGCCGACTTCGTCCTGGAGTTCTTGAACTACCTCGACAACCAGTTGGCTGACCCATCAGCATTGAAACAGGACTTGGTCCACACGGCCGGTTTTCACGAGCCGCCGGACCCACGTGCTGGCGACGAATCAGCAACAGAAACGGCCGTTCTTCCTGAAGCTACGGCCGAACGAGCCATCACCCCACCCGCAGCAGGGCTGGATCCGCTTTCGGTGACAAGTTCGTTAGTCCGCAGATCCCGGCAACTTGGGAACGACCTCGCACACCTCCTCCGAACCGACGACGGAACGATCCTCTATGTGCGCAGGGACATAGAAGACGACCTTGTTGCCAAGCTCCTCGCTACCGACATGACGGCCGGCATCGTCGTGAAAGGTTCTTCCGGGCACGGGAAGTCGACCATGCTGTGGTCGATCTACTGTCAGCTTTCACAAAATGACAAGACACCTCTATTGGTCTCAGCGAACTGGCTGGCTGGTTCAGGCCTCGGGACCCTGGGCATTTCTGAGCTCGTTACCGCACTTCGGTCGCTCCGCAACCCGATACTGCTCTTGGATACCGCGGATCTGCTTCTGCACGACGACAGTGTGGCGGCAGCTCTTTGTGATGTGTTGGAGTTGCTCACCGAGGAGCGGGTCCCGTGGGTGCTGACTAGCCGATTAGAGGAAGCGGCATTCCTGCGGCGCGGGGTTGGGGCCGATGTACATCTGAATGCGTACAACGACCAAGAGCTCGGCGAAGCAGTGCAGCAACTGACACAACGCTTTTGCCCGCGGGCGGCCCGTCCTAGCGCCCTTGACGAGATCCGGGACGCAGTGGCGAGAGCATTGCCAGCAGCTCCAATATGCCAAAGCCCATTGCTGTTGCGCATCTTGTTCGAACTCGCGATGCCCGAGTTCCCCGTATTCCGCGAGCTGGACGTCACGGGACTCTTCCTGCGGTACTGGAAGCAGCGCGTTGCGGAGGACATGCGGGCGGGGTTAGCTCGGCCAGCAGGAAGCGAGGCTCTGTTCGACTTGTCTTACCGGACAGCCGGATTCGGGCTGGCGCTGGTCGCCGAGGGGAGACCTGCGGTGTCACGTGACGCTCTGATTGGAGTGGCGGAAGACATTGCGGTCCACTGGCGCAAGGCGGATGCTGTCGACGTCGAGAAGGCAGCTGACATCTTGATACGGCGCGGGGTGCTGGTACACCAACATGGCTATATCGGGTTCTTCCACCAGATATTGTTCGAGTTCGCCGCAGCGCAGGCCATGATCGCCCGAGGTGCTGACGCCGAGATTCACACCCTGACGCGGCGGCTCAACAACGACCCGACGGATCTGTTCGTCGGTGCGGTGTACGAACAGTTTCTGATCCTGTTGGGGCGCCGTGAGAGTGCGAGTGCGGCAGTCGCGACGGCAACCCGAGCGCTGCTCCAAAGCGACCATGCGACGCTCCGAGGAATTGGGTTGGCAGTCTGGGCTCATCATCCAAGCCTCATCGCCGATCACGCCGATTTGTGCCAGTCGCTGCCACCCGAGGAACTGCGGCGCTTCACTGATATCGCACCGACTGTCGCCCATCGCGACAACGGAGCTTTGCTGGCTGTGCTGGAGAGCTTCTGGCGGCACGGCGACCGGGATACACGGGTACTGGTTGCCGAAATCCTGGAGCGACTCGCACGTCGGGCACCAGCCGATGTCGCGCCGGTGGTACAGCGGCTCAACTGCGTGGAGTACCTCGTACAAGAGCACTTCCAAGGTGTCCGAGCTCAACCAACAGTCACCAACCTAGTCGCTCACCTGGCGAGCGCCGACCCCCCGTTCGCTCAGTCAGCGATCCTTCTGTTGGCGACAGAGTTCAGACGCCGCGACGGTGGTCGAGATGCGCTCAATCCATTACTTTCCATCGTCGCGCGCCGGGAGGTTTGGTGCCATATCGGCAGTGAGGATTTTCTAGAGTCGTTGAAGGCGTGGTTCATACCAGTCGCGCCTGACCCAGAACAGGAGCAGACAACAGCGCAGGAGCGTTCAGTCCGTCGGTCCCAGCGTGTCACGCGCACAGTGCGCGAACGCTTGGGCGCGGTGTATGCCGAATACTGGGGTCGTGCGCTCGAGGGCTTGGCCCCCAACGAGTTTCGCGAGCGTTGGACGGAATTCGTTGCGACCGTTTGCGACGGACTAGAGGCAGATGGTGAGGATCCGATCGCCGGCTCGATGGCGCTAGGTGCTGCGCCAATACTGCTCGCGCAGACAGACGCCCGGCTCGTCAGGGCTACCATCGAGCGTCTGTTCGCGGTCGAGAGTCAGAGCGGCCAACGCGAGCTCAGCAAAGGACTGTTTCCGCGCCTGCTCGCCACAGAGTCGACAGCCAGAAGCGCTTTGGCACAACGGTTCACGGCCGAACTGAATCAGTTGAGGTCGGAACGGACTTGGCCCAGCGTGGTTCGGGATTGCCTCTTGCGTGACGACGTGCCACACGACGTCATCGCGCCAATACTGACTGCCAGCAGTGTGACCAAAGTGGAGGACAATTGGTTCGAACTCAGCAGCTTGCTCAAGCTTGCACCGAGGGCGGCAATCGCCGGTGTCAAAGAGGCCAGCCACTTCCTTGGCAAGATCGCAGATAACCCCAACCTGCTGGAGCCAGGTGCACAGGGCAAGCTACTCGAAACTTGCAGCCGAGCCACCACTATCGACCCGTCACTAGCGCGTGTCATGGTCACGCTGGCCGTAGCCAAGCGGCGCACCGCACAGATCGAACAGCTGGCGCAGTCTCCAAGCGCATTGGAAGAGCTAAAGCGGC
>JAGVEK010000008.1 GCA_020058315.1 Candidatus Zixiibacteriota bacterium | reverse complement strand
GTCATCGATGACCTACGCCACTTCCTCGGTGAGGCGTTGGGTAACCCCACGGTTACGGACGCGGAGATGCAGGCTAAGTGGTCGGCGCTGATGGCGGAACTCTCGCACGTGCTAGGCTTGGGCACACATCTCGTCGCCGTGCGCGAGGTCTGCGACAAGGTGGATGCCTCCGGGGCGCCGAGATATGCCGCGGTGCTCAAGCAACCGATTGCGGGCACCGTGGATGGTCTGCTTCCGGACAGCTGGCGCAAAGCCTGGCGCCTGAGGCGTCTCACCACTTACCTCGAGTCGATTGACGTGCACGAAGAGCTGAAGAGGCTGGCGAAGGACCGCCACGAAGTGGAGAGTGACTTGTCGCGCGCCTACCGCGACATCGTGGTGAAGCGCACGTGGCTCAAGCTTGCAGAGAACGCCTCCCCCAGCATCCGGGCCGCCCTGCAGGCGTACCTCAACGCCATCCAACATATCGGCAGGGGCATGGGCGTGCGCGCGGTCCGTTACCGCCAGAATGCGCGCATGGCGGCGTCCCAGGCGAATCCCGCCGTGCCGTGCTGGATAATGGCCCACTATCGTGTGTCGGAATCGCTGCCCGCTGAGCTGGGCTGCTTCGATCTCGTCGTCATCGACGAAGCATCCCAATCCGACCTCACTGCTTTGCCTTCTCTTTTACGGGCCAAGAAGGTACTCATTGTCGGCGATGACAAGCAGGTCTCGCCCGATCGTGTGGGGCTCGAAGAGGAGAAGATTCGTAGCCTCATGAACAGGTTTCTCGGCAGCCAGGTGAAGATCTACCGCGATCAAATGTCACCGGCCAACTCCATCTACGACCTGTTCAAAGTGGTGTTCGCCAAGAGCGTGGTGATGCTGAAAGAGCATTTCCGCTGCGTGGCCCCCATAATCGAGTACTCCAAGCGCGAGTTCTACAATCATGAGCTGAGGCCACTGCGCATGCCCAAAGCTTCCGAGCGTCTCGACCCTCCCCTCATCGACGTGTTGGTGGAAGACGGCTACCGCAAGGGCGACGTCAATCTGCCCGAGGCGCGCTTCATCGTCGATGAAATCAAGGCAATTGTGGCGGACCCAACCATGGGCGGCCGCTCCATCGGGGTCGTCTCGCTGCTCGCCGACAAGCAGGCCCTGTTGATATGGGAGCGAATGACCGACGAGCTCGGGCCGGAAGTCATGCAGCGCCATCGCATCGCTTGTGGCGATGCACGCACGTTCCAGGGCAACGAGCGCGACATCATGTTTCTCTCGATGGTGTCGGCGCCCAACGAGGTTCCCAGGCCGCAGCCGCTCTCCGGAATTATATACGACCACCGTTTCAACGTGGCGGCTTCGCGCGCGAAGGACCGGATGTACCTGGTGCGCTCGGTGGAGTTGGAGCATTTGAGCGAGGCGGACCGGTTACGGCGCAGTCTCATTGGACACTTCTACGCGCCCTTCACACAGGATGAAGTGCGTGTGGAGGACCTGCGCAAACTGTGTGAGTCCAATTTCGAACGCGAGATGTACGACGAGCTCACGCAACGTGGCTACTGGGTGACGCCACAAGTAAGGGTCGGCCAGTACCGCATAGACATGGTGGTGGAGGGACACAACGACGCTCGGCTGGCAGTTGAGTGCGACGGGGACAAATACCACGGCGCGGACAAGTGGGCCGACGACATGCAGCGCCAGCGCGTCCTGGAGCGCGCCGCCAACTGGGTGTTCTGGCGGTGCTTCGCCTCCGCCTTCATCCGTCGGCGGAAAGAAATGCTGGACGACCTCTTGAAGACGTTAGCCGAACGGGGCGTCGAACCTACTGGGGCCGAAGGCGCGCCGAGAAGCGTGCATACCGAGCACCGCGTCGTGCGCTCTGTCACTGAGCCAGTAAGCCAGGGCGGCTTGATGCCTGTTGACGTTCCTGAGAGCGCCCAGACGTCGACGCCTGTACCGTCGGAACCATGCAGTTCAGCGAGAGGAAACGTGCCTCCAGTAGAAGCTCGGCTACATCTGTCACCCGCCGATGGAGATCTCTTTGACCGCGGGCAAGTGCAAATTCCTTCGGTCAGGTCGCGAGACGCCAATCTGCCATTCAGCGATTATGTGGAGTATGCCGGCCCAGCCGGGAATGACCCTCGCAGCGTCAGCGCGGAGGTAGTCTCCGAAGGCATTGTCCGGATCATCGAGGTCGAAGGCCCAGTACTTGCGAAGCGAGTCTACGACATCTACCTGCGGGGTTGTGGCATCAAGCGGATGGGCCATGAGCTCAAGAGGACTATGAACAAGGCGCTCGCGCACGCCATTCGACAGGGACGTGTTGTTTCTGAAGATGAGGCAGCCAAGAGTGGCCTGCTCTTCTCTGTAGTTAGAGCGAAGGGGAGCCCCCCGATCAGATTGCGAAGCAGGGGGTCGCGATCATTCGAGGAGATTCCACCGAGCGAACTGCAAGTTCTATCAAGGCTCTTGCTGAAAGGGTCCTGTTTCGCATCTGGTAGTGAAGAGCATCTGCGTGCGGTCTTGGAGTGTTTGGATCTCAAACGGCTAACCATACAAGTCGGCACGACGTTTCGGGAGATCCTTGAGAGAAGTTTCCCGTACGTGGACGAGTTCTTGAGTGGCATGCGCAAATAGGGTGTCCCATGACTCCTCATGGTGCTGGAGCAGGCCGAGGTGCTCGCGCGGATGGAAGCAAAGATGAAGGCAAAACTGGCGGAGGTGTGGGGAGAGGATAATTTTTGATTTTGGATTGGTTCTTCAAATCAAAAATCAGCAATCACAAATATGGGAGGTAGGTTATCACCATGAACGAAGCATTAGAGAGAGCTGTCAAGATAATTATCGAAGTGGCTGATCCGGACAGCATCATCCTGTTTGGTTCCCGCTCCCGCGGTGACGAAGGCAAACAAAGCGATTTCGACGTCTGTGTGTTAAAAAAAGGCATTGTACAGAAAAGAAAGCTCGCCCAGCTCCTATACCGTTCTCTTTACGGCATAGGAGCCCCAGTGGACATTATCGTGGAGACGCCGGAGAAGCTGGAAGAACTGAAGAAAAATCCATACATGATCTATAAAAACATCGCCGAGCAGGGGAACATCATTTATGAAAAATCAGCAACTGGTTGAGCTGTGGCTGATCCGGGCAAGAAGCAATCTGGAACGCGCAAGGGCAGGAAAAATATCTGAAGAGATACTTTTTGAGGATCTTTGTTTCGACTGTCAACAGGCCGTAGAAAAGTCATTGAAAGCATGGATGATCAGCCGGGACATTATCTTCCCCTGGACACACTCCATCGCCAGGCTTATGGAAATCCTCGAAGAAAAGGGAAGCATCCTGCCGGAGAATATTAAGGATGCCTTGATTTTGTCGGATTACGCCGTTACTACAAGGTATCCGGGAGAATATGAGCCCGTAGCGGAAGATGAATTCCGAGAGGCACTGAATATCGCCGAAAGAGTCTTTGCCTGGGTTTTACAGCAAGTTAATAAGGAGTGAGGTGTCAGCCAGAGATGAGAACCATTAAGGACATGCCGGAGCACAGCCGCCCGCGCGAAAAGTTGCGGGAGAAGGGGGCTTCTGCCCTCAGCGATGAGGAACTCGTTACGGCGATTCTTGGCATGGGAACGGCGGGCGTTGACGTGCGCACGATTGCCCGGCAGGTAGCCGGGCTGGTCAACGGATGATTGAATAAGCCCCACGGCCGGATCGCCGTCAGAAGGTAAAGGTTGGCCGGCTTGAGGGTAAAAGAACGTAAATATTCAGGTAGGCACAAAGGCACAAAGTTATGAAAAAACAACGAAACGCCCCTGCTCCGCTCTGCTTTGTGCCTATGTGCCTTTGCCGCTTTGTGCCTGAGTAGTTACAAAAGAATTAACTCCCGGGAGAGGAGTTGCAGGCATTGATAAAAGAGAAATACTTTTTAAGAATTATTCTCGTGATGATCGTTTTCCTGGGCATCTATCTTTACAACGATCACATTGCCACGAATTACCGGCGCTCCAGAGATACGCAGATGCGGATGGCGGTGGTGGGGACTCTGGGGGGACCGGCCATTCCAATCATTGCCCAGTGTTGTACTTCGAGGAACCTGGCCGAAGGGATATATGCCCGCCGGAGCGATTTGCCGGGAGGGTTTTGTTTCCATTCCGATTGCGATGTGGTTGTTACGCCGGGGGTTCTCTCTGAGAAGGTCTATACACTCAAGGTGATAAAGAAATGAAGGATATGGCCAGGCACATAAACCTCTGGTTGATGGCCTCTCAAAACCTGCGCCGCTACCGGGGAAAATCCCTTGCCATTCTAATTCCCCTGATCCTTGTGATGGCCACCGCTTCCTTCATGATGTTCACCAGGGGTGGATTTGTAAAGGATGCAGAGATAGCCAGGGGATTTCTCCCCGACGTCACCGTTCAGGGGATAGAAGCCGGCCGGGTGGGGAAGATTTCCCTCACCATAAAGAAAAGGATTGAGGAAATACCCCATGTGAAAATGGTCATCCCGAGGGTCTGGGGATACCTCCCCTTGAAGATTGGAGGGGTAGATGCCGCCTTCACCCTGATGGGGCTGGATCTTGACCGCTTGGTTTACAACGAGAAGTTGCCCTGGACGATCGAGAGGGGCGCCTTTCTTGTTCCCGGGGATCGCCACAGGGCCGTTCTGGGTCAGGGGGTAGCCCTGAGTTTTAATGCCGGCGTGGGGGACAGGCTTCAAATAGAGGATACCCTGGGAAATAAGGGTGAGTTTGAGGTGGTGGGAATATTTAACAACACAGTGCAGATCTACAGCACCGACCTGATTCTTGTCTCCCTTCCCGATGCGGGGGAATTCTTCGGCTACCCTAAAGACGAGTTCTCTGACCTCCTGGTCTATGCGGACAGTCCTGAAAACGCCGACCTGATCGCCCGGGAAATTGCCGGCCGTTTCAGAAATACCCGTGTGTTGACCGGCAGGGCCCTGACCGATCTGGTAAAGGAGGCTTTTGGTCGTCGAGGGGGGACGTTTCAGGCGATGTGGCTGATACTGCTCGAAACTGTCCTTCTCTTAGTCTGGGCGCAGTCAGCCCATCTCAGCGTGGACGTGAGCAGGGAGAT
>JAGVEK010000084.1 GCA_020058315.1 Candidatus Zixiibacteriota bacterium | reverse complement strand
ACTTTGCCGCCCGAGCACAGAACTACGGAAGATGAGCTGACAACCGAGACTGCCGTTCACCACCAACACAAGAGCACCTCCTAATTGTGTCCGCACGTGAACAACTGCGACTGCAATTTGGAGGGTATGGGGCGAGGATTGCCGAGTCAACTGCTTTGAAGCTCTTGCGAGTGAGGCGGACAACGGGCGGTTGAGTCAGGAACGGCGGTACTGCCCGACCGGCACTGTCCCACTCGACCGGCAAGATGAGGTGCAGCTCATAGCCGCGCCGGGCGCGAGCGGTGCACCCCTGCAATCGCGATGTCCCGGGCGTTTCGCCTATTCCCACGCCAATTCACTCAGGCAACAGGCCAAACACCAGTCCGGCGGTGACGTTCAGATAGCGCATGTTCTGATTCGGTGTAAACACGTTGTGGAGAAGCGCCTCCAGGGAAAAGCGGACGGTCGGGCTGAGGCGCAGCATCACGCCCGGACCGGCGTTGAGTCCCAAGCTGGTCTTGGATTGACTTCTGCGACTCTCAACGGGAATGTCGTAGGATCCATAAATGATGTAGCTCGGCGAGAATTTATTGAGGTAGGCCCCGGCACCAATGTGGGCAAAGAGAGTGACGGATTGGAGGGGGAGGAAGTAATACCGCGCATGTCCGGTGACTTCCAGAGTTTTCCAGGTAAAATCCGCCTCGACGCTGTTTGCTCCCTGCGCGGGGGGGAGATGTAGATCGCCGGTTCCAAGGGTGCTGATATTGTAGTCAAATTGCGCCCCGACAGACAGACGCCCGCTCACCATCATGTCGACCATCGCGCCGAATGCGAAACCGGTCTTCACATCATCTTTGAGAAACGAGTATGTTCGCCCGGTGATCGGATAGTCGCCGACCGGAAGGCTCAGGCTGCCGCGAGGAGCAATCAACAACTCGCCCTTGACGACACCGGCAGACGCTGCCGAACACAGTCCCATGACCAGAACAATGGCCAGACCAGTTATCAGTTTGCCGCGCATGGATCCTCCTTCTCGCCCCACGGTCCGAAATCACCCTGCCAGTGGGAGATAATACACTTGAGGCCGTAGAGCAATGGCGAGTTTTCTTGCCGCGTGGAGCACTTTCGTTGCATGTGGGCACATGCGCGATCTCGCGTGCTGGGAAGCCGTCCCCGGACGTGGCTGGGGAAGACCCCCCGGAAATGAAAACCCGCCCGAGCCAAGAAGCCCGGGCGGGCATCGATGTACAAACTGACGGTCTCTTACTAATTCCCGAACACCCACCAGCGAAGAGTAATGCTGGCATCCGAATTGATCACGGCATAACTCTTGCCAAGCGAGCTTCTCTTGCCGATCATTGTCATGGTTGGGCCCCATTGCCCGACAAGCGCAACGTTGTCCGCAAGCTTCGCGGTCCCACCGATGAAAGCACCGATGTGGAAGTCGGTGTAAGAGTCGCCCTCTTTGGGGGATCCGATCTCTACGGCCACTTTTCCACCAAACAATCCTCTGGTATCACCCTCCCCCATATGCGCTTCGAGGCTTCCACCAAGCATTAAGGCAGTGCCAGGGTTAGGGCTATCGTCCGCCCCCCAGTAGAAGGCGGCCATGGGTTGGATGACCATCGCGTCGCCCATCTGAATTGGCAACGCGAAGATTGGCGCAACTCCATCGGCTTTCCACATGACAGCGACACCCAACTGGGCGCTTGCGACAGCCGTTGTGGCCAAAATCGCCAAGGCTACCGTGGTAACAACGATTCCGAACTTCTTCATGGACCCTCCTTTTGGTGACACGTTGGTTTCTCCTCACCTCCCCGGCTCATCCTGCTGGGGCTTGCGGGAGTTAAGAGGGACAATCCAATTCTGTCAAGGCCAGATTTTGGTAAAGAGGCTTTCTGTACGGTTCTCCTAACGGTTTCGCTCGTGCCATAGGCGTTAAGCCTTTCATTCGCAAGCGATTAGCCGTACGCCCCGGATCGCACATCGCAACCCCAATCGACTCCTCGCGGTCATTTGATCATAAGTGCCAGTCCGACACGGAGTTCCCACCAAGTCGTGTTCGATTTCTGGTGGAGAGACTTGCCACCTTCTTCGAGAATTGGCTCGCGAGTGCCATCACGATGGTAGACAAACCCTTCCATGTCCGCACCCTTGGTGGAAATCTGACGGTATCGGGGTTCGAACGAGAACGAAAGTACACTGCTGGCCGGGACCAGAACGCCGATGCCACCCGTCACGCCGACAGAAGTCTTAACGGCGAACTCGATGCGCGCCACTGACGGATCATTGGGAGATTCGATCTTGGCCTTGGGGCGCCCTAACCCAATTCCGAAGAGAGCATACGGCCGCCAGTGTGCGTAACCACCGGGGAAGAAGGCCCGGATCCAGACTTGACCAAACATGGCCGTAGTGAGGCTGCTCTTGTAGTCCCAGTGGGTCGTGTCCGCCCCGAAATCCATGTTGAAACAGGCGTAGTCACCGGCGATGCCGATGGCGAGATAATCGTTGAGCATGTAACCCAGATCCAGTCCCGCGTCGAAACCTGTT
>JAGVEK010000422.1 GCA_020058315.1 Candidatus Zixiibacteriota bacterium | reverse complement strand
GAGCGCGGTCCGCCGGCGGCTGGCGCAGCCCAGCCGGTGAGTTCCCCGTACCGCGTTTGCGCATACTGGTGGCGATGCCCGTGCACCCGGTGGCTACCGGCCCTGGCGCACTGATACTCGAAGCGCCGGAGCTGCTCCACGTAGCGTTTGTCGGCCGGGATGAGGCTGCCCCTGCCGGCGAAGCGCTTGGCCTCGTCGAGTACCCGGCGCTGGTCTTCATTGCGGATGGGGATTTCCCGCTCGCGACCACCCTTGGTCCAGGTATCCTTCAGAACGAGCCTGTCGCCGCGATCCGCCCACTCGGGCCGAATCTTGATCGATTCCCCGCGCCGCAATCCGAACGCCGCCTGCAATTCCAGCGACATCCGCGTGTACGGGTCGGTGATCTTCGCCAGATCGCCGGCCGTAATCTCGCGGGACTTGCTGACGTTGGTGACGTACTGTCGGTGATCGATGCCATAGCGATCGTTATCCCTGACGACGACGTTTTGCTTTCCGATCTTCTCGGCCCACCAGCGAAGCTCCGCCATCCGATTCTTGATCGTGCCGACAGCCAGACCCGCCATCTTCCAGCGCTCGACCAATCCCTCGACGTGTTTCGGCTTTAGCCCCTGAGTAAAATTCAACGCGCACAGATGGGTAGTTTGAAATGCGCGCCGACAGTGCAGGGAACAGATTACGCCCTTGATGGTGCGTCACGTACCTGCAGAACTAAGTAAATTTGGTACTACGCATCGCCAGGAATGGACCGGAACGGGATTTCGAGTTTGGCCACGAAGACGATTCCTGGCGCGAACCGAAAAGCAACCAACCAGTGCGCTTTTCACGAGCGATTTTGCGGTTCGCCCTGATACAAATGGGGAATGGAAATCCACGATGGCCAGGTGCCCTTTCAGTTCGGCGAAAAGAGCAAGTCGCCCGCGCCCGGATGGATTGCAAAAGCGGCAGATCAAGCAAAGCAGCGCCGCGAGCAAGAAACCATCGCAGCAGGCCTTCCTGAGTGGCCAGAAAAGGCCCGTGGCATCCCGAACGGTGCCCTGCGGTCATCACTGTTCGGGGCGATTCGCAAAGGCCCGCGCAAGTTCCTTAAACGCGCGCAGCTCCAGTCGGTCAATGGACTGACCATTGTCTTCAATGGTCCTCGCCTGAGTCAGTCCGACCTCGACGTCTGGGAGCATTGCCTGCATCTGGCCAGGATCAACGGAACCGGCTGCCAGATTCGCTTCACCGGGTATTCCTTTTTGAAGGCCATCGGCCGCAATACAGGCAAGAGTGATCGAGAATGGCTTAAAGGGGTACTGCTCGATCTTGCGTCCTCGGTCGTCGAAATCAGCGATGGCAAGCGAGCTTACTTCGGCCCCCTTATCCACCATGGGGTTCGTGATGAAGTCACCATGGAGTTTGTGATCGAGGTCAATCCTTGTGTAGCGATTCTTTACGGCGCTGATGGCTGGACTCAGATCGAGTGGGCGCAGCGCTGGGCCTTGCGACGGCAACCCCTTGCGCAGTGGCTGCATGGCTTCTATTCAACGCATGCCGAGCCCTATCCGTACAAGGTTGAAACCCTGCGTCGCCTGGCCGGCAGCGAGAACGAGCATCTCTTCAGTTTTCGACAGGAACTGCGGGCTGCGATGTCGAAGATGGCTGAGGTCACCGGCTGGGTATGGCGGATTGCCGAGGCCGACTTGGTGCATGTCGCCAAGCAAACAGGCCAGAAGCCGGTTGTGGATAACTCGGAAAACGTGAGGGGATAGCACCTATGGGGTAGGGGGACAGCGCCTATGTTTCGCGGTCACAGTGAGGGGATAGCGCCTAGAGGGTAACGGGATAGCGCCTATGCGACTGAGGGGATAGCGCCTAGGGACATCGGGGGATAGCGCCTATGAAGACGATGACGAAAAAAGCTCCGCAAGCCTTGCCAATAGAAGCATTCAAGGGTTATCCACAAATGTCCCTAATCTTCTTTTAATCCTTTCTTAATCAGTAAACCGTACTGCCTTGATCCGAGACCTCCTGACTGCCAGGATTGAAAATCCGCGTGTCGACGGTTCGATTCCGCCCCTGGCCACCAGTATCCGCTATCGCTATTATGTCTCTGATGCACAAGTACGATAAGAACAATGCATTAGCGCCCGGCCAGCGTGCTGAACAATCTCATCTGCAGCCACAATCTCTTGGTCAACGGCGAACTGCCGGCAGAGCGTCAGCATCGACTGAACGTCGTCTTGAGACGTATGGACCGCCATTCGGGCCTGCCCGTCCTTTCCAACAGCAGCAACATAGGGATGCCGATTTCCCTCGCGCTCGATGGCGTTGATCATCGGTTGATAGAGCGCCGACAACTTGATGTGCGAAACCTTAGCCGCCAGCCGTTTGAAAATTTGCATACCGGCAATGTCTAGATCGCCCCAGAAGTAAATATTTGGATGTCCGAGAATCTCATTTAGCCTGGGCGGGGTTCCTCGGGAACGATTTAGCACGTAGGCCTTCCCAGTTTCCACGGCGCCAGCCAGTTGATTGCCGTAGTCGTTCCCTGCTGCACTCAGGCCGAAGCCAAACGTGCAGACTAACAAGTGATGCTCTGCTGCCTTACTGACTACTGCTGTCTCGAATGGCACTGGATTCTCTATCAGGATGACGGACTGCGGGGACTGAGTGTTGCCGCCCACCACGATATAGCTCGGCCTCACCGTGAAGCGATTGACTTCAATGCCGAACGCCTGAAGTGCTCGACTGTCGAGAGCTGATAGCAGTTTGGAGGACCCCATCAGGTAGGCTGCACTCACGTTGAAATCACTCTGTCCATGCACCTGCGCTTGCTCACCCCGTAGTCGCACCAAGCCGGCAAGCAAACACTCCAAATCGGACGTTGCAAACCCGTAAAGGGCACTCCCTAGAGGTTCCAGCGCCAGTCGATCCTCTTGTGGCAGATGGCATGCTTCCAAGACATCCCTCCACGCGGTCACATGCGCCGCCACCTCCACCTTCGGAGGAAAAACCCTGATGAACGCGCTGATAGGTTCGCCATGAGATCCCGCGCTATATTCGATCTTCCCCTCCGACCTGAGAGCCATCAACGCCTTGCGGATTTCAATTGGGTCGCCTGCAATATCTGTGCGCAACTTGGCCACGGTTGGCTTCGTTTGGACGCGCCCTCCTTCTCTGCCTCGCACCTTCCTGCACAGCCACGCATAAACCCTGTTTTCAAGCATTCGGCTGTTCTTTCGGAGTGTTGCTGCGGTATGCGCTCTGAAAGAATCCGAGCTTATTCTCGTACGCATCGACGGAAATAAAGCAATGCCGCTTACCGTCCTTGGTTGCCGAATACCGCTTTCCGACAACAAGCACCGGGAATATGTCCTTGTTGTTTATGTAGGACGGATTATGGATCAGTCCTATCAACTGGAAGTTCTGGTCGACATCGCTCAAACCTTGGAAGGCGTTGCTGATAATCTCTTCGCTGGATAGGTTGCTGAATAGCCCATCGAAGAACATGATTCGCTGTGCGGCGCGCAGGGCGGCCTTCTGATCCCGACGACTAAGATCGCTGTTCACAACTGAACGCGTCAGAGCATAGTCTGCCTGCTTTATGAGCCACATCATCATCAAGGCTGTGCGCTGACCACCGGACAAGCCGCCTTCCTCGCCCGTCAGCCGGGTTTTGTCCCCGCCACGAATCGCTTTGTGCGAGAAGTGGATGGATGGATTGGAAAAGACCTTGTGATAGATCTGCGTGTGTATCTGCTCAAGATATTCGCGGTTCCGCTGCTCGATATCCTCGTTCAACGCCACCGTACCTCTTTCGCGAGCGGCAGCTTCGCGTTCCTGAATCGTCGCGATCAGGGAATCGATAATGTCCCGCACTTTATTGGCATCAGCGACATCGGCATGAACAAAGAAGCGAGCATTTGGCGATTTCTGCATTACCCGTTCCATGATTGCAAGGTTGGTCTCCGCCTGCCTGGCAAAACGCGTCATGTTGTCAATGGTGGCTGCTTTCGATTCCTCCATCGCCTGCTGAAAGACCTCTAACTGCTCGCGATGCTCCTTGATCGAGGCGTCGATCTTGTCCTTGATCTGGTGGATCATCGCAAGTTGTTCAATGGTGCGGGCCTCAGCGATGCGCTCGATTTCGGGGAGCTGCAAGCCCTTGATTTCGCCGCTGCGCGCCTTCTCGCAAAACTCGGTTCGCTTCGACTGGAAGGCATCGAAGGCGTTAGCCTTCTCGGCGACGCGCATAGCCAACGGGCGCGTGTCGATTTCCAGGTGGCTGATGGAATTGGTCAGGTTGCCAATTGCGGCCCTGGCCACATCGTTGGTCGAGGCTTGCTCACCTAAGCAGGCATGCCGGATTGCATCTGCGTATTCGATGATTTCCGGGTCAAGCGTGACGTTCGACATTCGATATCGGATGTCGTCGGAGAAACTAGCGATCTTTGCATACTGAGTACGGATCGCCGCAGCCAATGCATGCAGATCCCCAATGAAGGGCTCAATGGCTGCCAAGCGCCCTCGATACTGGGTCCGTGCTTCCGTGAGACTGACCTTCTTCGCTTCTGCCTCGTTACGCTTTCCTTCAGCTTCAGCGATCCGATCCGCCACGCTCCGGACATCCTCATTGCCAGGCCGAACAAACCGGGCAGCTCGCTCGAAATCGATACCATTCATGCAGTTACCATACTTGCTGATCGCTTCATTGAGCGCCTTGCCATATTTCTCAGCATGCTGCATGTACCCAAGATCATCGGTACCTTGGAATTCAATCGCGTCCTCTAAATCGCGCTTTTCTATTTCGAAAGTCTTGCTGAGTAGATTTAGAACATTGGCCGCATTTGCAGAATCGTTGCTCAGAACGGTATTGATTTGCCCGTCAAGTGTGCTGATCTGGGTGGCGATCTCTGCAACGGCTGGTTCAAGGACTGCGAGGGCATTGCGGACCTCGCTCCGCGCTTTGTCTCCGCCTTCCCTCTTGTAATCTTTAGCGGCATGCAAACTGCGGATGGCATCTTCAGTGTTCAGCGATTGGAGGCTCGCAATAAGCTTTTCCTGCTCACTCTTAGCTGATTCAAGCTGCGGGATCGTGATGGCAACTAGTGTGTTGTAACTGTCGTCGCCGCCGCGTGTCGCGTAGTCCTTCATGGCGTCAATGGACGTGATGGCCTTCTGCGTTGCACGCCGTTCAAGCGCTCCTAGCAGAGCAGATAGTTCAGCATGCCGTTTAGTTGCCTCGGCGTACCTTTCCTCGGACTTGTGCTCGATGGCCTTTTTCGCCTTAACCGCCATTTCGACGAGGTGACTGGTAGGCAGCAATTCGCGCAGACGAGAGCTGATCATAACCATCCGGGCCACCAACCCACTGGCTTCCTTGCTCAGACGCTCTCGCTCTTCAGCAATTAGCGATGGATTCAACAGGATCTCTACCTGCCGCGTGCGACGGCCGACAAGAAAGGAATGCGCAAGCTTCCCGAAAAGCTTGTATTCCCCACGCTCGACGAAATCTATCAAGGGCGCCTTCAGGAATACCGGGACGGTTAACTTGGCTCGCTCAAGGATTTCTGTGGCTTTATCGGCATCCTTCAGTGTTTCGACGACCGGCGCGGAAAGGGCCGACGAAAACAGCGTCAAAAAGCTTTCCTGCCGGGCTCCTGCCTTTGTCCCGATCAGGGCATGAAGACGCTCAAAGCGAATCT
>JAGVEK010000456.1 GCA_020058315.1 Candidatus Zixiibacteriota bacterium | reverse complement strand
GGCTTTCATGGTGGCGGTCGTCAGACTGTCCGCATGGCCATTGCCCTGGATGGAAACGACCAGCATCGGCGCCAGTGCCAGGATTCCCACGGCGGCGACTATCATTGCCGCCAGAACTTCGACCATCGTGAGTCCGGATTCGTGGTCGCGGATTGCCGCTGGAATTCGTCTCAATTTGCCCATCAGGTGTAACTCTCCTTCGGGCAGCACTAACAGTAAATCCGGTGCCGAATGTAGCATGGAGTGCAGTGCTGGGGCGAAATGTACTTGCCCACAACCGGTTGCAGGTCGGGAGGATGCCGAAGCGATCTGTTCATGTGTCGTTTCAAGGCCCGTGACATCGCCCCATGCTCACACCGGAGTGTGGGACGGTCCCCACACTCCCGCTGGCGGCTCCCCGCAGCCTCTGTCGTGGGTGGCACGTTGCGCGGAATGAAAAACCCGAGAGACGGCCGCCGTGACGGTCGTTCTCGGGTTAAATCCGCCAGCCCGGCTTCGAGCAGGCCGGGCCGTCATCCTCTTCGTGAATACGCTCACACGACGTTCGTGCTAACTGCCAGCGACGGTCGTCCCGGGATTCGCCCACCCCTTCTTGACGACTGCGTTGACGACCGGGGTTCCTGGGGGAAGCTTGGCTGGATCCAGAAAGTCCGTCTCAAACGACCAACTGCGGTTCGGCGCCGTGTAGTAGACGCCGTAAGACCACGGATTGCTGGCATACTGCGACTGCCACAATTGCACCATAGACCCCTTCCATGTGAGCGTCTTCGTATCCCATTTCTCCAGGAAACGCGGAAAGTTCTCCACACCGCCATTATAGCTCCCGCCCCCGGTATTCGTATTCCCGCTGATGAAAGCGGCATTCACGGTCGTACCGGCCGCCACACGCCCGGTCAAGATCCCCGAACTGGCGGCATCGCTCCAGATCCCAGAGAGAATCGTGTACGCATCGGCCATCAGCGCCGCCGGCTTCTTATTCACCGAATTGTAATCGCCTTTAGTGTACAGCGGATTATCGGAAACGACTGTCAGGCCAGCCTTCAATGTCGACGCATTGAGGAGGCGTGTGGCCATCAGATTGCCTGCTCCCTGAGTCTGGCGTGCATAGACAATCCCGTTCGTCGGCCAGTACGCGCTCGTGTTGAGTTTGGAGACGTCGATGTTCACTGCATTCACGTTTTTCAGTTCCCGCCCATCGTAGAAAGTGGAAGTGCTCAGGGAACCCTCTGCGATCATCGCGGTCGTGACATCGGACCACGTCCCACCGGCTGATTGGAAGAACGCCTGTCCGTTGATGATCTTCAGCGTGGCCTTATTCTCGTACGAATCGGTGTTGCCGCCGGTCGCCGGTTTGATGATCGATATCGGATCGTCGTTGGTCTCAAGCGGGAGACTCAGTTTGGTGACGCCGTGCGCCACATCTTGCACACGTCCGCCCCAGCGCACGGTGGACTTGTTGAGCCAGTCACTGTCGTTATGGTCCAGCCATGTCCCGTCGCCATTGGCCATGTCCTGAAAGCTCCCGTGAGAATCCTTGATCCTGACCGCGCCGGATCCCAGTGTCTGTCCCGATCCGGGGGCGCGACCATGGAACAGCCCTCCCGCCGCGGTCAGCCAGGAATCGATATCCAAACCGCTGTTGGACCCCAGGTATGTATCGCCGTTCGAGTGGACTCGTCCGTTGAGTGTCATCGGCGGCCCCGGATGCCATTCGAGCTGGTCATCGTAGAAAATTGCAAACTGGAAGATTGGTATCAGCGCACGTTCCATCCGGATCCGAACCTCGTTTTCCACTCCCGTCGCGCCCACCGCATGCCCCCACAGATCGTACTCAGTCACCAGACCGTATAGCCCTGTGTACGGACCGCTGGTCAGATTGCGCTGCACCGCCAGCCCGGTCGAGTGCACCTCGTAATCGACCTCGTACCGGTCGAGAGTAAATGTGCCTGCGGGCAGGGGATTCGGCGGTGCTGCTGTCGCGTCGATCGCGGCCCGGAACAACGCATACGCCTTCTCGGACCCCGCCTCCGCCGCATAGAGGGCGCTAACATCGCGCAATTGGTTGCCTGCTACATTCATGTCGCTGGTCGACTGCATGACCGAGCTGATGCCAAGAATGCCGAACATCAGAAGCAGCGCCAGACAGACGATCATCACGAATCCCCGCTCGTTCTTCAGACAGTTGCTCATAGCTGATCCACCGCCTCGCTCATCAAAATTCCAGATTCCTCACACTGACGTTGAAATCGAATGCGCGCCGCCGGTAGTCTTTCTCCATCTCCATGTCCACCCGCGGCGTCCGGGCCACAAGGCGAACCAGCACATTCCTCACCTTGCGTGGAATGGCGGGCACCGAGACGGTGTCACCGCTCTGCATTACATAGAAGAAGTCCAGACTTTCGATGTTCTCCGCATAGGGCTCGGCGTTGCCGCCCATGGGTTGTTCCATCAGAACCGGGTGGGTGGTGTCCGAGCGATCGATATAGTAAGTGTATTTTTCGATGTGGGACACCATCGACCCGCTCGGGTAGAGCCGGGAAAACGGCCGAGTGTCATGTGCGAGCGCCGGTGATCCAAGGTCGACAGACGTGATCTGGAAAAATTCACCTGTGTCGCCCACCGCGTCATAGACGTATGCCCACATTCCCGGAGCAAAGCAACTGAGGTCCGATCCGCTGCACTGGATCGGACTTGAGAGGTTTGTCATAAGGGCTGAGCTGTATCCCTGGCACATACCGGCGTTTTGAGCGGTCACCGTGATGCTGTCCGGATTCGTATCCGTTCCGATCACCGGCGCCAGCTTCAATGGCAGCCCAAAGCCAGCCATCCGTATGCGCTGGGACAGGACCCTCTCCGCTGCCCGCCCGGACTGTTCCATTTCTGCGATCTGATCCTGCCAGATCGACTGGTTGTTCATACGCAGGTACGCCCCGAGAGCCGCCGATGTTACCGCCAGCCCGATGACCGTAACGATCAGGAGTTCGAGAATCGTCATGCCCGACTCGCCACCCGCCACCCTCACGGTGTTCTGAACGGGCCTGATCATAACTCTGTACACACCGCAACGCATCATTGAATCCGACCTCTCACTACTTGTAAATGTATGCCGTCCCGCGCTGACGACGCACCACGGCGCCCTCCCCGGTCCAGGTCACCTCCACAATCAGCTTCTTCAAATCGGCGCTCTCTATCTCTGTCCACCACGAAGTGCTCATGCCGGACAGTGTGTCGAGCTGCGTCCCCGCCACAATGGAATCGGCGATCCGAAGCCGTTCGATCCGGTTTTGGATCTGCTCCATCGCCGCACGTGTGTCGCGCGCCGACACGTTCGCTGACATGGATGTCACCGCCATCGGCATCAGCGCCAAGAGCCCCAGCGCCAGAATTGTCATCGCCGCCAGAACCTCAACAAGTGTGACGCCGCCTTGGCCGGATCCGAGACGGTCCCGCCGGAATTGTCTTGACTGTGTTCTCATTTGTCCGTGCTCCCGCCCATTAGTGAGTAATTCCCGTGCCCAAACTCGTCAGGAGTGGTGGGTACAAGCAGTCGCATAACCGCCAGCGGGTTACAGCCCGTGCCGAATTGCCGCTCGAACATGTCGTCTGCCGCTGCTATGACGCTGTCAGTTAGCGTCG
Source organism: Candidatus Zixiibacteriota bacterium (assembly GCA_020058315.1). Taxonomy (GTDB): domain Bacteria; phylum Zixibacteria; class MSB-5A5; order WJJR01; family WJJR01; genus JACRMA01. The sequence continues at coordinate 1,302 of JAGVEK010000456.1, read as the reverse complement.
GCCTTGGTATGGGGAGCATCCCACGGTGTGGCGGTACACGGCCATAGCCCTTTGTCGCGAGATTCTGACAAAATGGGTCTGGTGATTCCTCGCATGGTTTGACACAATCGGAGCCACATCGGAATGACATTCCCCACCCGCCGTTTTGACAAAAAGAGAGGCGATTTGGTCGAGAATGCTTGACTCTAAGGAGCAGCAAGTTATCATTTTCTCATAGTGGACAGGACGTGCGTGTATGGGGAATGGGGACCGGGACAGGGCTGAGACCCGCATGAGAGAAGCGCCTGCTAAGATGGCTCTCGTCCTGGCAAATCCGGACGACACTGCTTCGAATCAGCGAAGGGGGTAAGCTATGCAGTTCACCAAAGCGGAGGAATACGGACTGTTCGGCGCGATTTATCTGGCCAAGCAGCCGCTCAACGAGATTGTGACTTTGCGCGAGATCTCACAAGCGCAGGGTGTCCCCGAAAAGTTCCTGGCCAAGATCTTCCAAAACCTCACACGGGATGGTCTCGTCCGATCGCACCGTGGAGTGCATGGTGGTTTCTCGCTGGCCAAGCCGTCGAAACGCATATCCGTTGCGGACATCCTCGTGGCCATCCAAGGCGACACCGACCCAATCAAGTGCGTGATCAAGCGCCGGGACTGTGGGAAGAAGAACACCTGTGCCGTGCGGCAATTGATCCTTGACGGGCGGCGTCACATGTTCGCCCTCTACAAGAAGCGCTCGCTGTTGGATCTCGCCAGTCGCGACGCTTAGGTTTGGGCAATTGAACGACAATTGACACGACCGCTTTCCCGCCGGTCGTGGGAGGGCAATGGTGCGCGTCGGGTTTCACTCGATGGTGCCTGTGGGAGACTCTCATCTTGCGCGCGAAGATGTGTCGTCGTTGCTTGTTCGGAGTCTGACGGACACACGCCTCCATCCGGCCGGCTTGCCGAAAGAGGATGCGGTGATTCGCAGCAGGCGTCAAGGAGGTGCTGGATGGGTTCTAATCTTGCGGTTTTACGAATGTCGCTAATCCGGTCGATACTGATAGTCCTGTCTTCTGTTGCGCTGTCCCTCGCCACGCCGCCCGTGGCCGCTCATGCGGAGAGCATTTCGCTGGCCGGAAGAAAGGTGGTCTGGCCCACCGCGGCCCTAACGTTCCCCACGGGCCGCTTCGGGACGCCCGATCCATCAACTAATCACGCCGGTCACAGAACAGGTTTCGACGCGGGACTGGATCTGGGTTACATGCTCAACGATTATCTCGCCATCGGCATCGCCGGTGACTACGCCTGTTTCAACATGGATTTCGG
>JAGVEK010000419.1 GCA_020058315.1 Candidatus Zixiibacteriota bacterium | reverse complement strand
GGCGTTCAGCTTTTACCCCGGCAAGAACCTGGGCGCCTGCGGCGAGGCGGGCGCCATCACCACGGACGACGAGGGGGTGGCGCGGCGCTCCCAGATGCTGCGCGACCACGGCCAGTCGAGAAAGTACTTTCACGACATCGAAGGGTACAACGGTCGGCTCGACGCTATCCAGGCGGGGCTCTTGCGGGTGAAGCTTCGTCATCTGGCCGAGTGGAACGAGCAACGCCGGCAGTGCGCACGTATTTACGATGACCTCTTTGCCGGGACCGGCGGGATGATCGCCCGCCCACACGTGCCGGCCTGGTCCCGACCGGTGTGGCATCTCTACGTGGTGCGGGTCGCACAGCGGGAACGGCTCCAGAAAGACCTCGCCGATGCGGGGATCGGCACAGGCATCCACTATCCTATTGCGCTCCACCTCACGAAGGCTTATGAGGCGCTGGGTTTCCGCCCGGGCGACTTCCCGGTTGCCGAGCGGGCCGCCTCCGAGGTGCTGTCCCTCCCGATGTTTCCCGAGCTCTCCCGGGCGCAGCAGCAGCGGGTGGTCACGACCATGATCGCATCCACACGAACGGCAACCGCCGGAACCCGCGTGCTTCAGAGCTCAGCGAAGGCCCCTGGGGGTGCCTAACAGCATGGGCGAGACTGACACGGTCGCTGTCGTGGGGCTTGGAGAGATCGGACGCCCTCTTCTCGAGCTCATGTCTACGCGCTACGCAACACTGGGCGTGGACGTCTCGCCTCTTCCCAGACCACCTGACGGTATTGACGTCCTGCACATCTGCTATCCGTTCAACATCGAGGACTTTGTTGGCGAGACCTCGCGCTATATAGAGCTCTTCAGACCCGGCTTGACGATCATCAACAGCACGGTGGGGGTTGGAACGACGCGGGCGGTGGCCGAGCGAACGGGTGCAGCGGTAGTGAACAGCCCCGTTCGGGGAAAACATGCCCATATGCTCGAGGATCTCCGCCAGTACACGAAATTCGTAGGCGCAATCGATCCGGCCTCTGGGAAGCGCGCCGCTCAGCATTTCGAGTCAGTCGGACTCCGGACAGAAGTGCTGTCGTCGCCCGAAGCCACGGAGCTCGCGAAACTGACCGAGACGACCTATTTCGGGCTTCTCATCGCGTGGGCACAGGAAGTCGAGCGATACTGTGACAAGCTGGGGCCGGATTACGGAGAGGTCGTGCGCATCTTCAAGGAGATCAGCTATCTTCCTCCGGTTAGCTTCTTCCCGGGAATCATTGGCGGCCATTGCGTGATGCCCAACATCGAGATTCTGAGCGGAATCGATCACTCGGAGATGCTCAAGGCGATCCAGTCGTCCAACAGTCAGAAGATCGCGCGAGAGGCCGGCAGAGCCTAGACGGGTTGAAACAAAGATGCTACTGAAAACCTTCTACTACTCGCTACGCCCCGCCATTCCGTACAGCCTGCGTATGCTCATTCGACGCCGGTGGGCACAACGACAGCGGCGCTACCTGACCGGTACGTGGCCGATCAGCGAGGTCGCCGGGAAGAAACCAGACGGGTGGCCCGGATGGCCGGACGGTAAGCAGTTCGCTCTGGTTCTCACGCACGATGTCGAGGGCAGGAAGGGATTGGAGCGGTGCGGGACCTTAGCGGAACTGGAAATGCAGTTGGGGCTGCGCTCCGCGTTCAACTTCGTACCCGAAGGCGAGTACGTCACACCAGACTCAGTACGCGAATTCCTCACCACGAACGGATTTGAGGTCGGTGTTCATGACCTTCGGCACGATGGCAAACTGTATCGATCCCCCAGGCACTTTGCCGCCAACGTCGAACGGATCAATCACTATCTGGGGGCGTGGAACGCCGCGGGCTTTCGCGCTGGAGCCATGCTTCATGATCTCAGCGCACTCGCTGCCCTGAACATCCTCTACGATGCCTCGACCTTTGACATTGACCCATTTGAGCCGCAACCCGACGGTGTGAACACGATCTTCCCCTTTTTGGTGCCGCGGGAGGATGGCTCTGCATACGTGGAACTTCCGTATACGTTGCCCCAGGACTTAACCTTATTTCTCCTTCTTCAAGAAACGTCGATCGACATCTGGAAGGCGAAGCTCGATTGGATCGCCCAACGCGGTGGGATGGCGCTGCTCGACGCTCATCCCGACTACATGGGCTTCGACGGCAGGAAATGTTCGGCCGAATATGACTCGCAGCTGTATCGCGAGTTTGTCTGCTACGCGCTCCAGCGCTATGGGGATCGCTGCTGGTTTGCTGTACCACGCGACGTGGCAACATACATCTCGCAGGCGTACGGTATGAAGGCGGCCGGCCTGGAGGCACGTCGAGGCGCCGAAAGCCACTCTGCTCCTTTGTCCGGCAGAAATGATTGGCGACTGCGTGGCAAGCGCGCGGCAGTGCTCACGTTTTCCCCGTACCCCATCGATGCCCGACCCCGTCGGGCCGCGGAGGCCCTTGTCGAGCAGGGCATGAATGTCGAGATCATCTGCATTTCCGAAGAGCCGGGAGAGCCACGACGAGAGGCGTTCAAGGGTGTCGATGTTCTCCGGCTTCCCTTCCGGCGCCGTCGGGGCGGGAAGCTTACGTATATCCTGAACTATGCATCTTTTATCGGAACGTGCTTTGCGATCCTCGCTGCTCGCGCCTGCGTCCGAAACTACGCCTTGGTACACGTGCACAATATGCCCGACGTGCTCGTGCTGAGCTCCCTGATACCGAAGGCACTCGGCGCCAAGGTCATTCTGGATCTGCACGATCCGATGCCTGAACTAATGATGACGATCTTCGGCATGCACGAACGCAGCCTGGGCGTGCGGTTGTTGAAGAGGATCGAGAAGGCAAGCATCCGACTTGCCGATGCGGTCATCACCGTGAACATGGCGTGTCAGAAAATATTTTCGGCCCGCAGTTGTCCTGAAGAAAAGGTCACCACCGTGATGAATGCACCCGACGAGAGAATCTTTCACTTTACTGGGCCACGCTCGCATGACGCCACACTGCGCGACGCCGGGAAGCCTTTCGTGATCATGTATCATGGATCGTCTGTCGAACGAAATGGCCTCGATCTCGCCGTTGAGGCACTGGCTCAAGTCCGACGCTCTGTCCCCACCGCGGAGCTCTGGATTTATGGTCCCCGAAGCAATTTTCTCGATCGTGTACTGGCCTCGGCTCGACGTCTGGGTCTGCACGACGCCGTCCGACACTTGGGCCCCAGGCTGGCGGAGGATATCGCCGAGGCAATCAAAGAGTGTGACGTAGGCATCGTGCCGAATCGGCGAAGCATCTTCAGTGAACTGAATACCCCGACACGCATTTTTGAATATCTGGCATTCGGGAAGCCCGTCATTGCGCCGCGCGCAGCGGGCATCCAGGACTACTTTGACGACGACAACCTCGTCTTCTTCGAGCTTGGAAATTCGGAGGACCTGGCGAGACAGATTGAATATGTCTTTTTCCACCCTGAAGAGACAATTGAAGTCGTTGAGCGGGGACAAAAAGTGTATCTCACACACACCTGGACGCAGGAGAAATCCAAACTTGTGAGCCTTGTCGGGAGCCTCCTGGAGAGCCAGAGGCAAGCGGCAGCAGTCGGTCAGATATGAATGCGGACGGTCAGATGATCACCCAGGGAGTCGTCCGCGACAGCCTTCGCCTAGTGCAACGCTGGATAGAGAAGCGGCAATTCCGAGGCTACGAGCCATTTGACGGACTGTCATCGTGGGTTCGCCCTCTTGCGTGTGGCAACCGGCT
>JAGVEK010000370.1 GCA_020058315.1 Candidatus Zixiibacteriota bacterium | reverse complement strand
GTTTCTTGGTGGTGAATCCCGGATGGAAGATCCTTTTTTGCTGCTTGCTGGGAATGCCCCGGCCATTGTCGGTCACGGTAATACGCACTCCGCCGGATGGATGCGGAGCGGAATGAACAGCAATCTTGCCGGTCTTGGCATCGACAGACTCCAGGGCATTCTTGATCAGGTTTTCGAGAACCCACGCGACCAATTCGGGGTTGACCGGGATCGGCGGGGCCGGCTCGGAATCGAGAGTGATCTGCACACCACGGCCCTGAAACGGCAAGCGTTCTCGGAAGTACGCGACGACCTCCTGGACAACCGGCTCTACCTGCTGAACCTTTCGATCGGGATCGGAACCGATCTTGCTGAATCTCTGAGCGACGCGATTGAGCCGCGCAACGTCTGCCCGCATGCGCGTGATCACATAGCCAATATCATCGCCGGCCGCTTCGGCTTGCGGGGGATTCGAAGATTCGCAGTGTTCCTGCAGCTTCTCGAGCCATCCGAGCATTGACATGAGGGGTGTCCCCAACTGGTGGGCGGTCTCTTTCGCCATCCCTACCCAGATGTACCGCTGCTCGGCTCGTTTGATGTTACTGAAACTGACATAGGCGATTACGAGAAAGAGCATGGTCAAGCCCAGCATGATATATGGAAATCGGGAGGCTGCACGGATCAACTCGAAGTTCCCGTAGTGCAGGTCGTAGAGTGTGGTTCCCTCATAGACGATTGGCACCGGGGGATACTCCACTCTCATCTGTGCCATCAAGGCGATGATCTGTTGCCGCGTGGCAACACTCGTATCGCGGTCATCGATGCCTTTCAATCCCCGCCAGTAGAGTGGATCGCCTTGGGGGTCGGTCACGACAATTGGGAAATCGCTCTTGCTGATGATTTGGTCGAACAGATACGCGATCTCGCCGGGGTCAGTGGATTCGGCGGCGCGTTTCCATTGCCCGGCGTACGCATTGGCCAGCCGTGCTTCCGATGCTTTCAGTTCCCGCACCATCTTCTGGGTGGAATAGGCGAGAAGGACAGCGATCGTCACGACGCCAAGGATCAGCAGCCCCTTGAATGCCAGCGGCAGACCCGCATACCCCGAACGGCCATGAAGCACCATCCCGAACCGGCGCCGGAGGGCTTTGGTCAGTGCCTGTTTCATAGGGTGGGTCGATGCCGTGGGTCGGATGCGTGAAATCAGCCGATTTCGGTTTGCCCGCCCATGTAGGGCACCAGGACGTCCGGAATCCTGATCGTGCCGGTAGCAGTCTGGTAGTTCTCCCAAATCGCGATCATCGTGCGCGGCAATGCCAGGCCGGAGCCGTTGAGAGTATGGGGGAAGAACGGTTTCCCGCCTCCCTTGGGACGCGCGCGCAGGCTCATGCGCCGCGCCTGGAAATCAACGAAGTTGGAGCAGGACGAGACCTCGAGCCAGGCGTCGACTCCTGCAGAGTAGACCTCAAGATCATAGCACTTGGCGGCCGCGAATGAGAGATCGCCCGTGGCCAGAAGTTTCACCCGGTAGGGAAGCTTGAGCGCTTGAAGGATCGACTCTGCATCCGCCAGGAGTGTTTCGAGTTCATCATACGAGGACTCGGGCTCCACGATCTTGACGAGTTCCACTTTGTCGAACTGGTGCACCCGAAGCATCCCGCGGGTGTCCTTGCCATGGGCACCTGATTCCCTGCGAAAACAGGGTGTGTATGCCACCGCCTTCTGAGGGAGCTGGTCGGCGGGGACGATGGAGCCGGCGCTCAGATTTGTGAGTGGAACTTCTGCGGTCGGGATCAGGTACAGATCATCGGCATCGAGATGATACATGTCCTCCGCCAGCTTCGGTAGTTGTCCGGTGCCCTGCATGGTCCGGGAGGTCACCAGGTAGGGAAGCCGATGCTCGATGTATCCGTTCGCCGTGTGCCGGTCGAGCATGAAGTTGATGAGGGCACGCTGCATCTTTGCACCAGCGCCGCGCAGCACAAAGAACCCGGACCCCGAGATATTCGCCCCCGCTGCCCCGTCATAGATACCAAGCGTTTCGCCGAGTTCCCAGTGGGGAGCCGCCTTGAAGGGGAGCACGGATTTCTCGCCCCAGCTCCGAATCTCGCGATTGGCGGATTCATCGCCGACCGGGACATCGGGATGAGGCACGTTGGGAATCCGAAGCTGCAGCTGGAGAATCTGTTCTTCAACTTGTCGCAGAGACTCATCGAGAGATTGGGTCTTGTCTGAAACCACCCGCAGAGCCAGAATCGCGTCGGCAGCGTCTCCCCCGGCCTTCTTTGTTCTGGCGACATTCTCCGACGCGATGTTTTTCTCATGCTTGAGTGTTTCAACCTCCGCGATGATTGCGCGCCGGCGCCCGTCAAGATCCAGAATCTCATCCAGCCTGTCGGCCTCGTGCTTGCTGGCGATCGCCTGCCGAATCAACTCTGGATTCTCGCGGATGTACTTCAAGTCCAACATCGATTCTCCTCGTCTGCCTCTCGAAAGGTCAACAAAACGCCGAAAGGGAACGACTCAGCGCTCAAGACATGTTGCGTCTGGATACGACTAACTCGGAACTGATGACATCGTGGGGAGACACCGCGGTTCCTCCATCATCACCATCCGCACGCACCGTGTCGTCCACCGCCACGTACCCCGGGACGGCTTTCCGAAGCAGGTCCAGCGTCTGGGTCAGATCACCCTCGCGTGCAACGGCGATTAGTTCGGTGATCCGTGTCTCGAAATCTGGCGCCGCGTCATCCACCGCGTCGATAATCCATATCTTGTCATGGGTGGAACGCCGCGGCGTGACACCGGGACCGAAAAGATCCTCAACGAGTTTCTCCCCTGGTCGCAGACCGATGAATTTGACGGCCACATCGTGATCCGGCCTCAGCCCTGAAAGGGCGATCAGATCACGGGCCAAAT
>JAGVEK010000404.1 GCA_020058315.1 Candidatus Zixiibacteriota bacterium | reverse complement strand
TCGGGCGGGATGACCAGAAACAAACACGGAGCGTTGCTGAGAGGCTTGTTGTATTGCGGAGCCTGTCGGGCGGCGATGTCCCATCGTTACGCCAAGAAGGGCAGCCGCCTGTACCGGTACTGCATCTGCACGACAAAGCAGAAGCAGGGGCGGGATGCCTGCGCCACTCCCTCACCCCCCGCCCAAGAGATCGAGGACTTCGTTGTAGAGCAGATCCGCAAGCTGGCCCGCGATCCCGATCTGGCGCGGCAAGTGTTCGAAGAGGCATCCCGGGCAGCAGGCTGGGATTCCTCGCCTGAAGGCCGAGCGGACCCGGCTCCAGCGGGAAAGGCAGCATCTGACTCAGGGAGACACGGCGGCTGGTGGCGGCCGTTGCCGCGACCGACAAGCCATCGCCATCTGTAACCTGGCGGCTCAGCCAACTCGAAGAATCGGTGGGAGTTATCGACCGGCGACCTCTACCTCGTGCAACGAGCCTTGGGACATCGACAGATCACGACGACGGAGATCTACGCGCGGGTGGGTGATGAGGCCCTGCGTACAGCGGTCGCGCGGGCCTGACCATCAAGCGCATTGACGCCCACTCTGCCCTCTGGCAGATTCTTCCCGGAGCATCGGACCGTCGGAGGAGTGAGACCACGTGATCTTCAGCAATGCCACCGCTACCACAGGCAAGACGCCTTTTGAGCAACTCGGAGGTCTGGCTAAAGGTCTACCCAGCCGAGTCGTCGGCGAGCCGGAGATGAGGAATCCCTGCGGCGGCGTGAAGACAAGCAGGAGAAAGTTGAAACCGGCAGAACCGTCTTGTAGATTACGGACACATGGCCCAGTTGGGTTTGACGACATGCGTGAGAGGCAATTCTGATTATCACCCGAGAGAAAGGGCCGACATGCCAAGACTTGTGATACCATGTCTGATGCTGCTCTGGGCCGTCGGGACAATGAGCGCGGAGGCGGAGCTGAGATCCTCGGTGCTCATACGGTTGAGGCTCGCGGATGAGAGCGTCATCATCTCTCAAGAGAAGCCAGTGTACTTCCCCGGAGACACCGTTCGTTTGTCAATCATACGCGACGACAGTGTGGGAATGGTCGTCGTCACGCCGATACTGACGATCGAGGGAACAACACTGCAATCTGCCGGCGACAATGCGTACATCGCCGTCATTCCACAAGATGTCACTCCCGGATCGTACCCTGTTCGTCTTGATGTCCTGGATGCCCAGGGACGCCGTCTTCTTTATGAGACAGCCTGCGTCGTGGAGGTCGAAGAATATCAGGACGTTGAGCAGATCGGGCGTTATGTGCGAATTGTACCCGAAGCCGGTGGCAAGGACCCGAAGACAGCGGTCACGCTGAGCCGCGGGCAGATACGAAACCTCCAGGTCGTCTTTCAGCGTGACAGCATTCGAGAGGGCATGGGACCGCAGTTTGTTACGATCAAAACGACGGTGCTGCTACGAAGAGGAACCACGGCGCAAACATTCGAACGACGTGTGATGACATTTCGCAGTCACGGCGATCCAAACAGGGATCGCGCAATGTTCATTCAGTACCGTACGGCCTACGGTCCTTATGCCGCGATCCGGACAGACGAACTCGAATGCGTACAGGTGGTGGTAGACTCGCTGCCCAATTGGGCGCTTGTCAAGGTCAGCGTAGAACCCGATTACACGATCAAAATCGGTGCGTTCGACCGATCCAACGCCGTGACGCGCTATTTTCGCGTGAAGGGCCCGAGGATCGAATGGGGATTGACACTTGGCATCCCTAAAGTCTTGTACGACACCCGAGCCAAGGATAGCATCGATTACGGCAAGACGAGTGCGATGGTGCGACTCCACTATGTTGACGGAGCATCGGGACAGCGTTTTCCTGTCAACTTGGGATTCGGAACGTTCGGAGTGAATTCGCCGGTCGATGTGGGTGTCGGTCGAGGCGGTTTCGCCACGTCAGTATTCCTGGATGTCATTGAGCTTATGAGGAGGCTCGAGATAGAGATCGGCGTGAAAGTGAATGCGGGTCTTGAATTGACGCCCTTTGTCCCCATCAAGAGGAAAGCGCGGCTCTTGTTCGTCGCACACGTGGGATTGGCACTCTGAATCCTTCTCACGCGAAACGACGCGTTAATTGGAATCTGGTCTCTCGCCGACCAACAGCGGCGGCGCCGGGCGACGACTGTGTGCCATGTTGGCTGCCTGCCTCTGCGAAGACACCCCACAAAGTCCGCCAATGGCGGATGACCCCGATGTGCCGTTGATTCGGTCCAAGTCAGGACGACGGCTGGGCGGACGGCAAATCCAATTGAACTTCGCCCGGTGGGTCAAGCAGGCTGGGATCACTCGTCCCTTCTCCGTCCACTCCTGCCGCCATGCCTTCGCCACACGGCTCTACCAAAAGACCGGCGGCCTGTACCTCGTGCAGGGGGCGCTCGGCCATCGGCAGATTAGGACCACGGAGGTCTATGCGCGGGTGTCAGATGACGCATTGAGGCGGGCGGTGGGGAGCGCCTTCTGACCCGACTCCTTGCTCTTTCCCCACCAGCCTTTGCACTGGCCTCCGGCCCAGTTCCACTCCATAGGCAGTCTTCCCCGCGAGTAAGTCCTACACCAAGGGGACTATCCCCCTTTTCGTTCCTTCGAGCGAGTATTTCCCGGATCGCCTGCACGTAACTGTGTGTAGGTGCGGCATAGCCCTCTGCGTCGGCGCGGAGGGCACGGTCCTTCCGGCAACAATGAGATCGACGCGATCGGTCGCGTTGCTGGAAGATCGTCCGATCCTGTAGCGCGAGCGGGGTCGTCGCGCCCGACAACGAAATGCGGTCACCGGTAACCGCTGTTGGACTCAGAAAAGGGGCTATCTCAGCCCCGTGGACTTAGAACGGCAAGTGGCGCTATGTGAACTGACCGACTGCCAAATTGGGGGCAATCCACCCGCTTCCTGCTAAACCGAAGACAAGGAGAATCGCATGTGGACCTTACTAATCGTGCTCTTGGTGGTGGTCTTGTTGGGTGGTGGCGGCTAGCAGGCGGCTCTAAGCTTCATCATTCTGATTCATGGCGCTGGCCAGGATGCTTGGGCACGGCTAATCATTGGATCCACTATGACAGATGGAACTCGCACCGTGGTCGTTCCTCGCTCTTTCGACATTCGAAGGCGTGGTGTCGTAAGACGCAGCCTCAGACCTCACGTTGACTGATCCACTGGGGATCGACACAGAATTGGAGACTATGCCAAAGAAGAACTTGCCGAAGTTGGTCCAGCCGCCGAAAGCGGATTGGCATCCCCTATCCCTGCAGCCGTTGCCGGTCGAGAAATTTGTCCTCACGGTCAATCGGATCCTGGATAGCGAGGAGTACTCCGTGATTCCAGACCTGCCTCAGCGTGGAGAGAACCGGAGCAGCGAGGTGGGGGAACCCGCACCCGAGATTCTCCAAGGGAAGAATCGGAAAAGATCCCTTCACTGGCCGTGGAAGAAGCCATCGGCCGCTGGCGCCAATTCTACTGCCTCCGACACACCTTCGCCGCCCGGCTCCACCAGAAAACTGGCGATCTCTTCCTGGTGCAGCGGGCTCTGGGGCATCGCCAGATCACTGCGACCGAGATTTAAGCGCGGGTGAGCGATGGGAAGCGGCGGCAG
>JAGVEK010000484.1 GCA_020058315.1 Candidatus Zixiibacteriota bacterium | reverse complement strand
GTTGGTTGCGGACGGGGCGTCGTTCACGGGTGGGAGCACGAACCTCATCGTCAACAGCGGCGGGCAGGCGAGCTTCGCCAACACCCGGCTGGAGGGGCGGGTGACCTTCAACACCGGCAGCGCAGGGTCGGTGGGCTGTTCTCATCTACATAACATCACGATTCATAGCAATGCCGACGTGGAGTTCTACAACAACGACCTTTCTTCTGCGTCCGTTTCTGCCGTCGGAACCAGCGGATCAGTCATACACATGGAGTACAATTGGTGGGGAACGACGAGCACAGCGACAATTAACACCAAGATTCAAGACTGGAACGACAACCATAATCTTCCACTCGTTGAATACACACCCTTTCTTTCTTCGCCGCCCTCGACTGGCTGTGTTATTGCTGCGGACCGAGCGAGCTTGCGTGGGCTCGCAGTTGAAGCGGATTCTCTTGGCCAAGTTCTGGGCCCGCTTGCCGGAGCGTCTGTGTCGTTTGCCGGCATTGCGACCACGACCAATCAGCAAGGAGAGTTTGAGTTCACCGGTCTCCCACCAAACTCCGGTACTGTGACGATCAGCAAGACGGGCTACTACTCTGCAACACGAACAATCACCATTGCCGCCGGCGAGGCGAAGTACGAGACCTTCCAGTTGCAAGCAAACTCCGGTCTGGGATCACCGGCGACGCTGGATTTCGACTCACCGAATGGTCATCACCTGATCGAAGGAATGCCAGGAAATCTGGCGTTTGAAACCACCGTTGCTTGGAATGGCTCCCCAGGGTCGGTGCAGTGCACGGTTGCCGGGACACAGCACCAAGCCGTTATCACAAACCTCGGTGGAGGCCTGGCGCGTGCCACGTTGGACATCTCTGCACCAAGCGCAGTCGACACTTGCAGTGAGATCATGGTGGAGGTCGTCAACGGTGAAGGCCGGAGAACGTTTTTCAAAACAGGCGTACACGTTTCTCCTGTCCCGGGCATTATCGTTCCGTGGTATCAGGACAACATCCCGTGGACACCCGACAGTTTGAAATTGGATTTCTCATTGGAAAAGTCGCATGACTGGAAACTGCCGCTAGGAAGCAACGATCTGAAGCTCGAGGCATCGCTGGGCTACAACGCCGGTTTAAGCTACGACCTACTTGGGGCGACCTTTGGTGGCTCTCTTGGCGGCTTTGGCGGCCTCGATATCGAGTGGAATCTGCCGGGAACCCCAGTCGAAATACTTGGAGAGGCGCAACTCGGCCTTGCCGGAGAACTCGATATCGCATTAGCAGGGTGCGACGCGCCGGAACTTACGCCAAGCTGGGAGGCTTCGTTTTCGGGCAAGGCCGGTGTTGGAGCGAAGGCGGTGGCCGTTGTCGGCGTTCTATTCCCGCCTGCTGCGCCGGCGGTTAATTTCCTTTTGACAATTCCAGTCGTCAAAGAAGTAGTAGGAGCGCTCAAGGTTCGCGTCTATCTCATCGGTGGCGCAACGGTCTCCGGCGAGTACGAGCTCGGAACATGGAACGACGCATGCTTTCTTGGCGCGGATACGATCAACGTGTCTGGAACCATGGGCATCGAAGCGCAGGCACTTCTTAAACTTGACGAAGACGTTAAGGTGGGGATCTACGCCGGCGGAACCGGGACGCCCGAGTTTGAGGTATGCCCGGAATGGGTTTTCAGAAGTTTGACCTTAGCTGCATATGTCGGCGTATTCGCCCACGCGTGGTTGTTCCAGTTCACTGAGGAAGTGGGAACCGAAATCTGTTTCGGTGATTGCACCGAGGAGCGCGCGCTCGGTTCGGTCGCCCTCGGCGACCCGATGCTGAACGGTAAATGGCGACCGCTCGGTTTTGAGCTAGTACGCTGGGGCGAAGCCAACCAGACTGGGCGTGACCAGATCTTACTGTGGCGTGGGACAAACCAGGCGGAAGGGCTTGGTCCGGCGCTTGAGGAGATCCTGGTCACGAATGTTTCCCCTCTTGCGTCTCCGTCTCTTATCTCGGACTCGACCCAGACCCATGTTGCCTACGCTCTCCACGATCCATCGAAACCGTGGTACCAAGCGACCGACATAGCCTCCGTGCGTTCGGTTGGAGGTGCTGCGTGGACCATGGAACGGGTTGCGGACGACGCCATGGCTGACTTTGGGCCAGTACTCGCAGCAACCAGTGTGGACAAGGACATTGCGGTTTGGGAACAGATCGATGGCGATGTTTCTGGAGCACAAAGTCCCAGCGATGTCGCGCCTTACCTGGAGATTGCAACTTCCTTTTTTGATCGGGCGACGGGAGAGTGGACCACTCCAATCCTTGTCGCAAACAACGATGTGGTCGATCGCGCACCATGCCCAGTCGTCTATAACGGCACGACAGGTGTCATCTGGATTCAGAACGAGGCTGATGCAAGTCCTGGCAACTCTAGCTCTGGCGACCGGCTCATGTTTGCCCATTGGAATGGCACTAACTGGTCGAGCCCAGAAATTGTGTGGTCAGGGCAAAAGGGCGTTCTAGGCCTAGCGTTTGTTGAAGATAGTGGCGGAGCGGGATACGTTGTCTTCACCGTGGACGAGGACGGCAACCTCGATACGAGAGATGATCGCGAGTTGTACGCACTTGAGACGGCAGGAGGCATATGGCAGGCAACCAGACGCCTGACGAATGACACGGTGGAGGACGCGCTACCGGTGTTGGTAGCCCCCAACGGTGAAGTCATCTGCGTTTGGGCGTCGGATGGAACCGTTATGTACTCGCCTCTGGGCACTTGGAACGCACGACCCATTTATGCCGAAGACACCCTGGCCAACCAAGCGCCATCGTTGGATGGGGTGACTATGCCTGGCGGGGCGGCGGTAGCTTACGGCGTACAGGGCCCAGAAGGCGTGGACATCGTGGCGGCCTTCTATGATGTCGAAGTAGATCAGTGGTCACTTCCGCGCCAGTTGACGCAAGATGAGCACTCCGAGACCGCGTTGTCCTTGGCGTACAATGGTTCGCAACTGCTGATTGCCTACCTGAAAACGCAGACCGAACGAAACGACATGGACATCGAAATCAGCGGACAACTACATCATCTTACCAACGTTCCACAACCGGGACGAACGGACTTGTGCCTACTTCGTCACGTGCTTGGGAACGATCTTGCGGTGGTCGAGAGATCGCTTGTTGTCGAACCGCCCAATCCTGTTCCGGGGTCACCTGCGACGATCAAAGCGACGATTGAGAATCGTGGCGACTTACCGGTGGTTGGCGCATTGGTTGAGTTGTACGACGGCGATCCGAACAACGGCGGTGCGTCCATTGCAAAGGTCTCGGTATCGCCATCGCCCCTAATGGCTGGCCGAACAGAACAGCTTCTCTTCCCCTGGAATGTTCCATCGCTGCAGGTCCCCCATAGATTGTTTGTGGTCGTAGATCCGGATCTTAACGTAGACGACAGAGATCGATCGAACAATACCGTGAGTGCTTGGATTGTACTGCCAAACATCGAAATGGCGTCGGGGCCAATCACCCGGGTCTCAGAAACCGCTGTCGCTGTCACAACTCGCCTAATGAACTCGGGGTCGGTACCGACTGGGCCGTTTGGCGTCTCCTGGCGTTTGAATGCAGCCGATGGTGCCGAGATCGGCGTTGGCACGACAGATCCAGTTCCTTCCGGCGGGAGTTACGACGCCACTTTCGTTTGGGATACGCGGGACTTGCGTCCAGGCGATTTCGTGCAGGTTTTCGCGCTTGCAAACTTCGATCATTCGGTGAATGAAGCGGACGAGACTGACAATGTCCATGTACAGGTCGTCCATGTTCCCCTCATCCTTGGCGACCTAGACCGAGACCGAGACATCGATGCGCAAGACCACGCTGTTGGCTCGGCATGCCTTACCGGACCGGGAGTCACAATGCCTGAAAGCTGCAGGGAGTCTGATCTCGAATCGGACGGGGACGTTGACCTGAAGGATTTTGCCGTCTTTCAGCGAGTTTTCACGGGCGTGTTGCCGTAACATGTAACATTCGGTTCTACATCACGAGCGGATTGGTTCCCTGCCATACGCTCCGTATTTCAAAAGGCGTATACGGGGTCGTTTCTTCGTGGCAGATTCGTGGCAGAACGACCCTGAAAACAGCCCAGAAATCAGTTCCCACACCAGCGCAAGAACAGTATCTATGCCTGCGCCATCGATGTTTAAGTTGTTGTCATCAAAGGGGTTTGAAACGGACTGCGTCGGCTTCCCAAGCTGCACGCCGTGACAATTCGAGCGGGATCAGCCTTTCCCCGGCCCAGCTGATCCCATAGTGGGTCCGTCCCTCGAACACGGAATCAGCCCTCCGCCGCGAGACCTCACGAATTCCTCGATGTTAAAATTCGCAGGCACCGCGAGTGCGCGAACGCCATTGTACCAAAAACCTGGCGAAATCGGCGGACCTGCGTCCCGAGAAGGTGATGCCGCGCTAGGCGACATTCCGGTGAAGCCTTTCCAACAGGTGTCCTTCATGACCAGTTCGGCTGGCAATGACCTTTACAATTGGCAGTCGGAAAAACGCTGCGACTCGGATCGCATTTTCCGTCGAGACAAATGAAAAACAGGCGTCCGATGCCAATTATAGGCGCTTTGGCTGTGCCTAGTGGGTCACTCAGAAAAACCGGCGATCGCCTTCTTGGCTAGTTCAAGACTAGGATCCCGACGGAGGCTCTCCTCGTACGCTTCGCGGGCATCCTGTTTCCGGCCCAGTTGTTCGAGCGCGTTGCCTTTGCGCCAACAGGCGTGAGCCACGGTCTGCATGCCGTCGCTTTCAGGCTCGCCCCTGATGAACTCGTTGAGCAACTCGACCGCCCGCGCGGGCTCGAACTGGTTCTGGATGCGCATCCGTGCCTGGCCATACAGCGAGCGGTAGTAGGCCTTACCTTTCTCACCACGACGCGCCGCCTCGTACTCCGCGTCCGCGGCATCAAAGCGTTTCTCCTCGGCGTAGATATCCGCGAGAGCGGCGTGAAGGCTGCATTCTTCTGGATACTCTTCGATTCCGGCCAGCAGGAGCGCGATGGCGCGCTCGGTCTCTTTCTTCCTCTGGTAGCACATGGCGAGTAGTTGCTTTCCCATGATAGGATCGCGCGCCTCGATCTCCCCGCAGAGCTCGACCGCTCGATCGATGTCGCCGATGGGCTTGGGGGCCATATTGGTAAACACCAACATCGTTCGCGCTTCGGTGTCCTGGGGATTCAGTTCGATCACCCGGTTGAGCTCGGCCTTGAAGAGCCCCAGCCGCTTCATGGCGCCAAGCATGCCGCTGATGCTCTGCATGTCGGCGGCGAGTTGTGCCCCGAGTGCTTTCGCGTAGGCGAGGTGCGCTTCGGCGCTGCCCGGCAGAAGTTCAACAGCCTTCAGACCGTAGTCCGCGGCTGCCGCCACGTCCTTGAGCTCGCGCGAAACGTCGCAGAGGAGAATACAGGCCTCGCCATCGCGGTTGGATTCCTCGATGACCCGGAGGAGCCGCTCCTTGGCCGCTGCGAATTCCTTGCGTTTGATCAGCGCCTGAGCCTCTTCGAAGAGCGAGCCGTCGAGAACCTCTTCATCTCCCTGGGGGGCGGTACCGGCGGTAAGTTCCTTTCCAGAAGCGTCGATGAGTTGCGTGGTTGGACTGTGCGAAAACCAAAGGAAGAACATTAACGTGACAACGGCGAGACCGACAATCGAATAGAAAAGGATCCGTAAGACTCGCCTTTTCATACGCCCAGCGTAAGAAGGCCTCAGTTACGGCACAAGTCACCTATGGTCACGGGCCTGCGCTGCGCGGCGTCCGGCGTGCTTCCCTCGCAATAGGGTCGTTCACGATAACTGCATCCCTACCAGCCTCTCATCCTTCTCTTGGCGCTCCGGCCTCGTGTCGGTTTTCCATGTATCAATCTTCTCGGCAAGGAGGCGCATCGCGCCGCTCATCCGCCCCGAGAGCCGCCAGCCTGGGTGACCATTTGCCCGCTTGCTCAGCGGCCCGATGTTTTCGATCAGGCCAACATGAGCCAGCTTGGCCCGCGTGCGTTCGAGCGTTCGGCGCGAGATGCCATGTTGTTCCTCAAGAACTCGCAACGATGGGACCGTTTCCGCGGCGGCCTTTAATGTGAGAAGTATCCGTGCCGCCGCGTTTTGCTGATTCGTGTTGCCTGGGAAGATCATCGCCACGATGTCCGTGATATCTTCGATCTCCCGAATGCGCCGATGCCGGAAATCGATCTTGCTCGGTTCGCTCATCGGCCGTCACCTCGCGGCTCCTGAGGCTGAGCACCTTCGGCCGCGTTGGAGTCATGCGGTTCGTGATCCGGGTGCTTGGTATGATCACTCTCCGAGACTGGGGCCTTCGGAGAATCGTCACTTCCATCCCGCACCACGCTCGCGCTTTCAAACTCGCTTCCCAACGCCTCCTGCCGCAGCGCATACCGCTCCTTGCTGATTCGGATCGCATGTTCGCGGAGCTGAGTGCCGAATGTGGTTTCCACGAAGAGAATGGCCTCGAACGCAGAAATGTAGATATCATTATAGATACGCCAGAAGCGCCAGCGCACGCCCTGCCGAGTCATGCGAAAGGCCCGATAAACTTTCTCTCCGTAGGTACCGCGAAGGACCATGTGGCTGGGTTGGCCGGGCTTGAGTTCAACCCACAAGTCCTTCGACTCCATCAGCCTCTTCAAGTTCTCCAGAAATGTCTTGTCCTTCTCGGTCAGTTTCACGTTGCATCACCATGATCTCCTCGCCATCCTGAACGACCCTCACGCGACCCTCGTGGGCGAGGAATATGACCGCGATAAACCGCCACACGCGGTCAAACCGGTCATCAGATCGCAGGGCGGGGATCTCATCGAAGTCGCGCCCGAGTGTCCCAAGATTAGCCTGTACATGCGCCTGGTAGGCCTTGAGATCGAATCTCGAGCGCGGCTCGATTTGGAGGGCGACGGGAGAGCCGTCTACCAGTGCGTCCAGTGCATCAAGCAAGCCGGGATGATTGGCCAGGTCCAACGGGCCTGCCGCGATTGCCGGCGATCGGCTCGCCGCAAGCATCTCACGGACACGCTCCATACGCCCCGCGGTCCTCTGGCGATGCTCCTCCATCTTCTGCCGAAAGTACTCGACATCGAACACCAATCCGTCGAAGACGAAACGCGACGGCATGTCCATGCCGCAGATTTCGCACTCATATCGCCGGACGCGGAGCCGTGGGCTGCCTCCGCACGCCGGGCACCGCTGGAACGCACATGTCGGGTCCGACTCCTGCCCGCAGGTCTCGCAACGACAGCGACTTTCACCGCTCATCGCTAGGCGACCACCGCAGACGGGACATTGCCGACCCGACAGCGCGACCTCGTAGAAGAACGCCCGTGCGGCGCCGACAAACCGCTCGACCGCCTCGCTCATCTGGAAGGTGCGGGTGAGGAGCCCGGAGCGGTCAAGCGCTGGGGCCATTCTCCGAAAGGCCGTGTTCGGCGTCTCCTTGCTCGGGTTTATAGCCGATGGGAGTGCTGGCCTGATCTTGTTTTGGGGCTGAGTTGCAGAGTTGCGCAGGCTTCGCAAGCTTCTGCGGATCGATGGCCGACGATCGTGTTTGATCAGGGCCCGAAGTCACCGAGACTTCAGGCTGGTATTTCGGCGTGAACTTTCGGCCGCAGGCCTTACAGCGGCAAATTCGCCGATTCCCCATCGTCTTTGTGCGCCGAACCCCTTTGCCGGTCGTCTCGCCGGAACTGCACCAAACGCACTTGTATCGCCTTCCCATGATTGATCACCTCGCGGGACATGGGAGGGACCCTGGTATATAAAACTGTGCTGTCCCCGCGCGGTACTCGCATTGCGGCAGCAAGCCGCGGATCGATTGAGGCCACGGTGTCGGTGGTATGATGGGAGCACCATTGAACGTGATTGATCCAGACAAAGCGGCGGTGAAGATCAATCGCTTGGTCGAAATCGCCGCCCAGCTGCGAAACGGCCAGCATTTCCAGATCACGCGGCTCACTCTGCTCAAGGAGTTTTGCTCGGATCCGGCGGATACGGTTGCATTCGGGCTGCACTTGACCCAATTGGCCCGACCCAAGGCCAAGAAGAAGTTTCGCCCGCTGATCGATCGCGCGGTGAGGGTCATCCGATCGCATCTTCGCAGGCCGGGGTCGGTATGTCGCGAGGCGTTGCGGGCCGCGTACGAAGACCTCCGGGATTCACAAAGCGAGGTTGAGCATCATCGCTGGGCCGATGTCCGCATCATCCACTATAAGGAAGGTCTGCTGGCGGAGTACGCGATGGAGTGCGTGCTGCGACCCTGGGAGTCGGTTCGCACCGGGTATCGCCTCGCTGCCCTGTACGCCGAGCGCTACGACCCTCGATACGGAACAGGGCTGATCCCTGCATCAGCCCTGGCTGTAGATGAGATTACGGCATTCTGGCGTTCCCGCGTGCGCGGCAGATTCGCACTCCGAAGGCGCCCTGCGCCTGGCAAACGGCGACCAGTTGGGCTTGGAAGGTCAAAGCAAACTGTGCGGAGTTAACACGCCAACGCCCCCGGCCGCGGGGTCCTTCCTTCCTATTCCTTTCCATATTGTAGCAATATATATAGGTATGTCATATATAGGTATGTCGGAAGCAGTCTTCGGACGGAGTGAAGAATCAGGAAGAAAAGACGGGAAGGACGCAGGACACCACACACATGGGTAGGTGCCCACGTGTTAACTGCGCACAGTGTGACAGGCCGGGTTGATGGCGAAGCCAGGGATCTGAGGAAGGAATGTACCACGGCCCTGGGATGCGGCCACGCATTAACACGCACAGCGTGTTCGAGAATCAGGATGGGAGCAGGCGGGCACCGGAGTGATGGACACCCGCCAAGAACAAATGGCTGCCACGTGTTAACTGCGCGCGGTGATGATGCGGGAAGATCACCCAATCCGCGATTGGAAGAACGAGCATGCCACCACATCGGGAGACGGCCGCGTATTCACTCCGCACAGTGTTAGCATTTCCAGATTAGGGCACTGCTCCGCAAGACAAGGCGAGAATCAGCCTGGAAAAGTCGAGCCATCCGTGCCCGGTGTCAGGCTTCGAAGCGCAGCCCGGCGATTTCACGGGCCATGTTCCGGTCGAAGGTCAACAGTACCCGGTTGGCGTAGGTGCGTCCTTGCTTGGTCGAGACCAACGCAACTAGGCCGGCGCTCTGCAGGTAGCTCAGGTTCGAATGAAAGTGGACGTAGCTGAACGGCTTTTCATGGCGCTGCCGGCAGTGGGCACAATACCGCTCGTAGATGCTTCGGGCAAAGTCCGAGTCGTTGGTGGCGGCAGCCCAGAGGATGGCCAGGGTGCTGTCCGAGAGGTCGCAGACCAGGTCCACGACGAGGTCCCGCCGCGCGCGTTCGAAGCAGGCGCGAAGGTCCTTGGCCCGGCCGGTCACATGGTACTGCAGGGTCTTGATCGCCAAGCGGGCGTCGGCATTGCTGAACTTCGTAGTCAAGGCGGCAATCTCCGAGAGGTCGGCTTCTTCCCAACGATGCAGCCCGCGCTGCGCGCGGTCGCGGAGAATGTCGCGGATCTGATCCGCATTGTAGTTCTTGAAGTGGACCGGAACGGGCTGGAGGCTGCTCCGCGTGGCGGCATCCAGCTCCTTGAGCACCTGCGGGCTGTTGGAGAGCATCATGACCATGAAGGGCTGTGCTGCCCGGCTGAGAAGGTACAGAATCTCACGGCGTCGGTCCTTGGGACTCATGAGGTCGACTTCGTCCAGGACCACCACCGTCTTTCTGCGGCAACGGGCGCAAAAGCGCTCGAACACCTCGCTCATACTAGCCCCACGGGCGTGGATGCCCAGAAGATGGGCGAAGATCTTGAAGCTCGTGTCGTGATGGCGGCAGTTGGCGTAGAGGATCTCCAGGTCCGACTCCCGCTGCACGACGCGCTCCAGGTACTTGACCGTGAGGGTCTTACCCGAGCCTCGGCTACCAACGATTGCCAGGTGCGTGGGTATGCCGGACAGGTTGAAGTTGGCGAGCTCATCGATCAGCAGGGTGGCCTCGGGCCGAAGCACCGGTTCATCAGGAACGTAGTGGAAGCTGAAGACCGAGAAGTCCTTGATTAGTTTGGCCTCTTCCTCGATCCGTTCGCGCTGGTGTTTGAAATAGGATTCGAAATCCACGGTGCTCATCAACTCTGGTGGCGTATAAAGCGCACTAATACATAAAGCTATCGCACCCCTTGGGAGGGGTGACACCACGAACGAGAAGATGGTCCAGTCCTGGGAATGGCGGTCGCGCTCTGCTGCGAGATCCAAAGAACAGTAAGATATAAATACAACCAAGCCCCACTTCCCTTCATGGCGCGCGCGGACGAGGCGGCAGAGTTGGCGAGAGGGACGCTTCTTCATGAATTCTTCCCTGACTTCGTACTGGCCGTGGCCTTCTTCACCGCCCTCTGTTTCGCTGCGTTGAGCGACAAGTTCAACAAGCGCTCCGCCGCCGTAGCCTCTCTGGCGATCGGCGTGGCGCTTTCAACAGGCCTCGTGTGGTGGGAGGCAGAGAACGGCTATTCCATCAGAAGCCTCGGTCCCATCGCCGTGGCCTTCGCCCTTCTACTTCTTGCCGCCGTCATGTACCGGGCGATCCGCGCCATCGGCGGGACCATTGCGGGTCTGTCGTTCACCTTCGGCGTGAGCATCCTGATAGGCTGGATCCTCGGCATCCCATGGCCAATCAACGAGCAGGTGCTCCAAACGATCACAACGGTCGCACTATTGGTAGGACTTCTCGCCCTGGGCAACCACCGCCAAGATAACCGCCGCTGGCGCCCACAAACCCCAGCCGCGGTTCCGTCCGTGCGAAACGACCCCGTTCGACTCTACCGTGACCGCCACCTGGCCGGTGCGCTCGTCAACCAGTTGCGCCGGGCGCGGCGGGAGGCAGATCTCCTTGATGACCGCCCGGAGCTGGAAAACGACCTCATGCTCCAGCTCCGGCGCATTCTTCCCGCGGAGGGCTATCTGACCGAGCGCCTCGCGGCCCTTCGCGAGAGGGCCTACCACATGCGCGAGGGACAGGTGGCCCGGATCGAGGAGATCCGCGACGTCCTCTCGAAGCTGCCTGCGGAAGGGAAGCGGAAACTCGGCGAAGAACTCAGTACCCGATTCAAGGAGCTCAAGCTGGATCTACGCCTCGAACGTCTAGACCGCGCCTGCGCCGAGGCCGAGCGCCGCATCCACCATGTGACCGCGGAGGCCGCGGAGGCCCTCAAGCGACATGAGTACCGGAGAGTGCCCGACCTGCTCAAGGGCGCCGAGAAACTCCAAGCTCACAACACGCGCCTTTTCAAGCTCATCGATCGCACCGAGAAAAAACTCCTCGCCGTCGCTCAACACGTTACCCAACAAACACCCGAGGTGAACCAACCATGAATTCCAAGACCTACGAACCGCCGGACCCCAAACTTGGCAAACTGGAACCGCCGTATCAGACCGATGTCGAGGCCCGCATTGGCCGGATGATGGACCGATACGACACTCCGTTCTTCTACCGCCAGCCGCGTTTGATCTATGACCAGGGCTACCATGACATCTGGCATCCAACCTTCACGCTGCCGACCTACGACAGCCTCGTGGTCGAATACGCTGACCCGAACAGCGGCGTCGACTACGCCGAGCGTCAGCGCGTCTATCGTTTCAACGGAATCGCGGCCCTTGTAGCCCGCGACCAGGACTTGAGTACCACCCGCTGGGACGAAACCCTGATGCGGCGCGTTCATGCCGAGTATCAGCGCGCCCAGGCCGAATATCGGCACCAGCAGATTCACGGCTACCGCCGGCCAGACCTCGAACACCCATGAGCCGCAAGTCGCCAGCGCATGCAACGCCAGAGCTGATCGGTGGGCTCATCCTTATGGCCATTCTTCTGCCCACCGTCCTGGCTGGGCAGTACGGCGCTTCGGGACCTGGTCCGGGGGTGAGTTTTGCGTCGGCCGCAGGTCCTGATGTTTGCCTTTCGCCGAATTGGCCCCGACCGCCCGTACCTTTGTATGCGCCAGGCGTTGGAGTGCAGCCTCGTCTCCTTGCCTACCCTGTGACGTGGCCCGTTCCGCGCGGGCCATTCGGCACCCGTGCCACTCTGCGGTACCCCGCGGTGCCAATCCCGGCGGTCATGATCAGTCCATACCGGGTCACGCCGCAGCCATTCGGATTGCCGCCTGCTGTTCTGATCGGCAACTCGTTGGTTAGTGGTCCCGTGTACGCACGCTTGCCTGATTGCAGAGCGCGTTGATGAATTTCACCTCGTAAACTCAGTATCATGGACCTGGTCGACCGACTACAGCCTCGCCTATGATCTTGCATATGTCACCCACGGACTCCTACCTGGTCTTCGATGTTGAGACCACCGGCCTCAATCCACGGACGGACCGCATCATCCAGGTCGGACTTTGCAAGGTGTGCGACGGAGTCGTGACCGAACGATCCGGCTGGCTGGTGAACCAGAACGTCGAGGTCCCGCCGGAGGCGCGGATGGTCCACGGGATCACCACAGCCGACATTCGTGCGCGCGGTATTCCGCCGCACGAGAGCCTGACGCGCCTGCTCGGGGTACTTTCCACGGCTCCCTCGTGCGTGGGACACAACATCCATCGGTTCGACATCCTGTTCCTAATCGCCGAGTGTCGGCGCCTGGGCACGCCCGTGCCAGAGTTCGGGCATTTCGTTGACACGGCGGCGCTCTACAAGGGCTGGAAGCTTAAGATGGAACGAAGGTCGGATGAGACTTTCAAGAAGTATGCCGACCGCGTGCTTGAGACCCGCGCGCCCGGACTTAAGTTCTCCCTCGCTACCTGCCTTACGTTCCTCGGCATTCAAACGGCCACAGCTCAACTCCATCAAGCGGGGGACGACGCGTTCCTGACCCATCTTCTCTTTGAGGCCCTCAAGAAAGTCGTTCCCGCTGATTCGAGCGCCGTACAGACCCATGTTTAAGTCAGTCCCCGAGGATCAAATTCGAGCCACAGAAAAACCGACTTGTTGCCCGCGGAGCCCACGATACGCCAACGCGATGGAATAGCAGTCCCGCAAAGGCCGTCAGAAGGGCCAGTAGTGATGCGCACGATCATGATCCCGGGGTTGAGACGCCGGCGGACCGCAACAATTCTTCGGCAACCCGATGCAGCTCGTCTGACTTCTCGATTCGCTGCCGCCACTTCTTCGGGATCGCATCAAGTCCGTTGTAAGCGCCGCTGATGGCGCCTGCGATGCACGCAATGCTATCGGAATCGCCAATCGTGTTGGCGCCCGTAAGCACTGTCGTTCGGTAATCCCGCGGGCTCCGGCAGAAACAATACAAAGCGCAGGCGACCGCCTCATCGCCAACCCAGGCCTCGCCCAGCACGTCCTTTCGCAGCACCGACTCCGGTGCAGCGCTCAGCAACTCGGGAATACGTGCCGCAAGGACAGCCACTTCTTCGCCGCCCTCCATTTCCCGCATGACCGTGGCCAGCCGCGAAGGAAATTCCGCCGGCTCATCGCCATGAAGCGCCCAGGCCGTGAGCAGCGCGGTGGCGGCGGCCGACGCGAGAGCGGTCGGGTGACCATGCGTTGGCAACGAACTGGCCCGCGCCACCTCGATCAGCTCTCGTTCGTTGTCGTGATAGAACAGTCCGATCGGCGCCGTCCGCATGGCGCTGCCGCACCCTTTTGAGCCCACGATCCCGGCCACCCGCCATTCGATGCCGCTACTCAGATTCCGGCATCCGGCCATACATGTAGTGCCCGGAGCGCGATCATTCTCCGCCGATCGGCTCCACTCGACGAACTCCTTGACCATGGCCGACATGAGCGTGTCAAGCGACTCGTGCCCAGCGAGGATCAGGGCCCGGGCCACGCAAAGCGTCATCTGCGTGTCGTCGGTGTAGGTTCCGGCCGGATGACCGTCGGGTTCGAGGTCCGTAACGCCGTCAGCCCCGAATCGGGCGTGGATGGCCGCCAAAGTGTGGAGGAATTCCGTAGGGCGCCCCAACGCGTCGCCGATGGCAAGCCCGACAATACAACCTTGGAAGCGGCTCAGAAGTTCCATGATGGTCCCAAGCTCAGTCGCGGTCCGCACCGTGCGACAGTAAGCACCATTGTAACGCTCGCCGCGCCGATGTCGGCGCTGATTTCGAATAGGCGCCGCGTAGGTCTCGTGGCCTATGGCACATCCAGCCATGTCAAGAGTTCAACTGCCTGCCGGGCTTCCCGCGGGACGGAATCCAGCGCCCGCTGGCAGGCGCTAATCGCGGATGGCGAGGTGGCCACGAGGAGGACTCGATCGAAACCCATGCCTCGCAGCTTCTCGATGTTCGCTTGGATGTCTGACTTGCCTGTCTCGATCTCAATGGCCAGGCGCTCACTAGCGCGCTCGGCGACGACGTCGACGATTCCGTTGCCGGCCACGGCATGCTCAAGCGCGACTTCATAACCCTGCTTCTCGTACATCTCGGCCACGCGATGGGCCCAGTATTGATGTTCGAGGCTGGCGCGGGGCGGAGGACCGGGATCCACACCGATGTCGTTACAGATCTGACGACCGAAGTCGGTCAACTGAAAGAGCATGACCTGCCCGGTGCGGGTGGCGAGGGGGACGGCTTCGATGATGCCGGCGGCGAGTAGATCATGACGGATGGCGTTACCTTTTCGACGGGACAGATGCAATCGTTGATAACGAGAGACAGTAGTCGATAGCGGCCGGGCGGCTATATCAGTAAGGAAGCGAATTGTCTCTCGAGAGAGTTTAGAATGGGGTGGATCGGGAATCGTATCGCGGATGGTCGAGTCGGATGAATCCGAGCATTCGGGTGATCTTTCGGGGGATGGTGGGTGGGGAATAATTGTCGTTAGGTTGATTTCAATGTTGTTTTTATCTGGGGCCGGAACCGGTGGAACCGCCGGTAGTTCAAAGCGCGGCGGACTATTCACCGCGGACTCAGCGGAATAAGCCGCCATGTGACTTCGAATCGCAGAATCGGAGACGCTTCCTTCCCGGATCGAGCAGCGCGGGATCCGGATCAGGAATGGTTCAGGATGCTCGTCGGCCAGGCGCACGACTGCCGATCCTATCGGGAGAGTGCTCAACGCCTCCTCCTGTTCTTCGGACAAATTCATCGCCCCGGACATGGTCTTGATGTCCGCACGGAGTTTCTGACTGAGCGCGAAGGTCACGTAGGAGTTGGCGAAAGCCACCCGGCTCAACAGGGACGCCGATTGATCGACGAAGACGTAGCCGAGCCCGTACTGACGGATCATTCGAATGGAGGTCTCAAGGCCAGATTCCTTCGTCCCCGTCTGCTTAGCGAGGAGTAGGTTGTGGGCTTCCTCGAGGACAATGACGTTGGTCAGCTGTTCTCGCGGCCCAAGGGACAGCCGGTAGCGATAGAGGTAGAGCGTGATGGCCTCCGAGAACATCACCCGATCGGAGGAACTCGACAGACCATCCATCTCCAGGATGACATTGTGATCGAGAAGGTGTTGCAGATGGCTGTTGTCCTGGGTGTTGAGGACGGCACCGAACTCGCCGTAGGTCATGGCGAGAAGAATTCTCTCGGCCGACGCTTGCCACATCGCCGCACGGCCTCGGAGTTTGACGGTCCGCAGCCAGGTCAGAAGATCGATGACCGTCGGCCAGCGTCTCTTGTCGCGGGCTTCCGGATAGAGCCGATCGAGTCCCGCGATGAGCAGGCTGATGACTCCCTCGCCGCCGAGGTACGCGGACGCAATCACATCCACGATGAGCTTGGTCCAAACTTGGACTTCGCAGCCGGGCGGAGGAATGAAGGGGTTGAATCTGAATGGCGCCACTTCCCGCCCGATGGTGTAGACACGCAAGTCCGATCGCAGCGAAAGCAGGTCCCGGTAGGCGCGCTTCCAGTCCAAAGCCAGAATCTTGACGCCACGGTTCATGATGCCTTGCATGAGAACAAAGGAGAGATTGGTCTTTCCAGAGCCGCTCCTTCCGGCGATCAGGACGTGTTCCTTGAGACGCCCACTTTGAAGGGCGAAGGGATACAACTCGCGAGTCCCGTACGAGACCATGCCGGTTGTAATGTCGCCCAAGGCCGCGAACGTCCTGGCCGGCGGCGGGAATGGCGAGCGATCCGGCTGATAGTCGATTCCGAGGTGCTTGGCGGCCAGAAGTTCCAATGTTTGTTCGATGTCCGCTTTGCCGTCGGCGTCGGAATCGGCGACGTACGCCCGCCACAATCCGTCCACTTTTGAACCGAGAACCGGCTTGAGCTTTCGACACAGTTCCTGCATGCGGGTCATCATGGAGCATCACCCGGTTCGCCTTCGAGGGCGGTGAGTTTGCGGTGCGAAGAGAGGTATGCCTGGGCCGTCTCGGGGAGAGCCAATCGCAGTCGGGATACATCGCGCCAGAGGTTCACCCGTTCATCTCGCTGCTCCTGGTAGAGCTCCTGGATACGCTTGTGGCGGGAGTAGAATTGTTTCGCGTCGGGCAGACCGTGGTAGGCCCAGTGGGCGTAGAGCGAGTTGGTCGCGGCCGATTTGGCCAGTTCCAGTTCGTACATGTTCTGGCGGTGCACCTCGTAGCGGTGTCGGACCTGCGAGATGATGTCGTCGAGGCCGAGCCAGGAGGTGGTTTTCTTGTCGGATAGGATGGCCGTGATCGGATCGCCCGGTGGCGGCGCGAAGTAACCGTGAGCGATGATCTGCTCGACGGTTTGGTCGTGGTCCAGCGTTCTTACTAACGAGAGATCAGACGAGAATCGGTACGGGATCGCTTTTTCTTGCGTCCCGGTGCGGCCGGGAAGCACGGCAGGCAGCCCGTAGCGCTCGAAGACGCCGCCCTGATAGAAGTACGGGACATAGCTGCCCGTGGAGATAGGGCCGTTGGACGATTGGATTGGGTACATTTTGCCACCTCGAAAGTGTTCACTTGGCGGTGGTAAATGCGGCCGTGTATTTAAGCTTTCCGCTTTTTGCTACCCCCCAGTAGCGAACCCCACGGGACCCGCCGTGCGACCGATACCTTTAAGAATCGGGGCCTCTTTCGACTGCTCTGAGGTATCGAAATGACCATCGAAAGGAACATCTGGCCGGGTTCAATCGACGACCGATTGGAGCTAGCGACGCGTGAGCGCTTGGCCGAAATCGGCGCCCGTGCGCGCCGGCGACTGGGGGAATTGGCGGGTCAGTTCGCGCGGGCAACGGGCGTCGACCGCGAGCGCCTTCTCGCTGAAATTGAGTTCGAGCGCTGGCTCGTCGAAGGCTGCCAAGAAGACCTGCTCTGATGCTTCGGCGTTAAATTAGGTAGACTTTCGGCCTCGGACTCCGGCTCGGATAATACTCAATATTCCCATAGTCCGACCTTTTCCAGTTCTGTAAGTCCTTGTTTTCAAGCCACTTGTCAGCCTCTGGCCCCCAATAGTCCCACATCGTCCTCCGTCCGTTCATTATCGCCTGCTTCAGCCTTCCGCTTCTTCCCCTTTTCCGTCCATCCAATCATCAGCATCAGCCCGTTATCGTCGCCCCGTCCGGGGGGTCAACCCCGCAGGGTTAGACCCCCCAACTCGGGCCCGCGGCCCGAGTCAACTCCCCGCATGAACTCGTCGCATGTACGCTCCGAGTGCTCCCATTTGTTATCTCACTCCGCCCCCTCCACCCGTGAAAAAAGGGCGTGTTTGCACGTTCTATCATCCACCTGTTAGAGTCCTCCCTGTCGTGTTTGGTCGTCCCCGTATCTGATAATCTCGCGTGTCGCCGCATTACCGCCGCCGTGCATCCTTCAAGGAACCAGTCAGATGGCATTCTCGGCGCGAACTCTTCCGCTTCCATTCCCGTGCCTCATACGACTCGATCCGTCCTGAAAGCCGCCCGCCGAGCGGAGCGAGGCGGACGGCGGACCGAGGCGGAGCCGAGCGTCCTCCAACGCGAAGCGTTCACCATTGCTGCGTCGCATCCCCACACCTCGGCGCAACGCTCACCTGCGATTCAACTCTATGCGTCAGAGCCAAGTCGGTACCAGCCCGCCCACAACTTGCAGCAGGCGAGCACCAGCGCAATTCCGACCGCGATGTAAAGCAGGCCAACGAGGTAAGGTGGAAGCAGGCCCCCGCGCAGGATCCTTCCCAGGCACGCCATCGCCACCACAAAAACCCACGCCCTGAACGAAAAGAACCCACCGACACAGCGCCCGTCCCCACGCCCCCGAATGCGCTCCATTGCGCGGCCTGCCGATCGCTCGAGGACGAATCGCGACTTGAGTACCCCCGCCACGACCGCGACGAGCACGAAGAGCCACGCATGGGGAAGGCTGCTGCTGATTACCCAACGCACGCCGACGAGTGTCAACACAGTCCCCACAACGGTCCACATGGACGCAGCCAGAAACGCATGACTTCTGGCCGATGCGGCAGGCTTGTGAGCGTTGAACCAGGCGCTGAAGTCCATCGGCTCTCCCTATTAACACCGCTTGCAGCGCGGACGGTGCTCCGTATCGCCCACCTGCGCAGACTACCAACGCACCAATCGGATATCGACAGGAGAGTCGCACGACGCGCCGTTACGCCCCGCCGACCGGAACGGTCGGCGGGCGGGGGACCTCGGCGCAGCCGAGCGTCCACCATGCGATAGCACAAAAAAAGACGATGGGAGAGCTACTCCCACCGCGCCAGCATCGCCGCCAACTCACGCTGCCTCCTCTTCTGCCTGGCCTTCCGAAGCTGCTCGATCTCCTTCGTGAGCCGCTCCACCCTCATGTAGAGCCTGACGAGTTCCTTCAGCTCCGCGTCCAGGATGTCCTCGATGTCGATGACGCCCCGCAATGCGTACCGGACAACGACGTACTTGTCCGCATCCCGAACGTGGAATCTGATCGTGTCGATCATCATCCGGACATTGCGACGCTCTTCCCTGAGCTTGTCGATCTTGTAACGAACCTTGTCGAACTTGGGCGAGATTCGGTCAAAGTCCATGGTGCTGAACGCGCCCTTCACAAAGCCGTCTTCATCGATCTCCGGCCGGAACGCTGGTGCACCCCGAACTGGCAACGCGAGGATCGGCCCCCACTCCTGCAGGAACACCTGCCGCTCCAGCTCCTCGGGATCGGCCAGCTCCTCATCCGGAAGATCCGGAATCGACCCGTACTTGTTCGGCTTGTTGGCTGCCAAAATCGCCCACAAGGCCACACCTCTTTGCGTCTGATGTTTCATGTTACGCACCTCCGTCTTTCGACAAGCCTTTGGCAAAGACGGGGTGCGTGAAACGACCGTTCGTGGGCAAGGGGGTCGGGGTTCTGGTTGGCAAAAAGACAAACAAAAAGAACCCAAGCAATCCAAGCTTCGCCGCCAACCAGGTTCCCGACGACGGCGAGGAATTGCGAATCCTTGCCTTGAGCGGGCTCGTCTTTTATGGGTTTCGGTCGCGCAATCGGGGCATCCAATCCTAAGGCGACCGAAAGCCTTAAATTGGCGAGACTGCGTGGTGAGGATTCCTTCGCCCGCCAGGGGCGATCCAGCCGATCAGGATCGGCTCAGAGCTGAACCAATACCCACTGCCCACATCGATGGCATTGCACATTTGACGCGTACCTGGCTGGAACATCCTCCGCTCCGAGCGCGTTTCGGATGAACATCGTTACGCCACAACTCGGCTTGCGGTTCCGCCACGCTCACCGGGTCGAATCGTCCAAGTGTCGGCAATCGAGAGCGCGTTCAGCCTGATCGCGGAAACCGTGCAGCTATCGCGCCGCCAGATAAGAGCAGCAGGAGTGCCAACAAGGTCGCGCCCCAACCCGACACCGTGGGAATCGAGGTAGCACGATCAATCACCAATACCCAGTCGCTGAACCCCGATCCGTTGTCACCCGGCGGCAAGAAAACATGCGTGCCGATGTTGGGTAGATTCTCTGCGATGACGGTGTAGGCTGCGGTCGTGGGATTGAACCACCGCGCCCGTGCCGGCCCCGAGAGCGTGGCCATGTCAATCGTGATCGTACCTGTGTGGTCGGGCGGCACATAGGCGACAAGCAGCTTCCCGTCCGGTGTCGCCGCCGCTGAAGCGTAATCGTCCGCGAAGATCGTTGAACCGCCGTCGGTCACGATAGTTCCCATTCCGCCGAGCCCCGATGGCACCAGATTCTGCCAGCAATCGACCTGATGAACCCATTGAGCCGCGCCATATCCTGCGCACCCTGTGTATTCAGGTGGCTCTGCCACCCCGCGTTGAACGGCCAGATGTATCCGTTACCGGAGATGTATCCACCAACCGAGGAGAGCCAGCCCCACCACTGAAAGCGGCGCACAGGCTGTATTGCGCTGGGATTCACGCTGTTCCCGTCCGGCCCCTCTTCGTCGTAGGGCTCTTCCAAGAGATAGGTCGGCTCCACCGGCATGTACTCATAGGCTCGGCGGCAGTGGTAGTTCACCTCTCCGCTCCACGAGTATGCGCCGTTCAGCGTCATTACAGAGCCGAACGTCGGCTGGTCAGTCCCGATTGACCCCGAGTCCCACTCGGCGGAGAAGAACGTCGACTGCTGCCCGGAAACGCTCTGCAGCCCGGTCAACAGCGCTTGCTCGACGGCTTCCTGGGCGGCGTCGAAGGACCCCATGTCACCTCCCATCATCCAGACGATGTTGCCGCGCGAGGCGTACCGGGCGGCAATCCACGCGCCGTAGCTCTGCACCCGAGCCGGGCCGTTAGCAACCAGCTCTTGCATCCAGCCCTGCTCGCCGCCAGCGTAGCCGACATAGGCGGGGAACATGAAACAGAGTACTCCCTTCGACTCCGCATAGGCGAGAAGCGCGTCGACATGCATCCAGTAGGCCTCGTTGGGTTGCGTGAAATCCGGCGCTTGTGCGTTGATATTTGAATAAGAGAGCGCCCCGGACCAGGTGGTGCCGTCGAGACGCTTCAGGAAGGGCAACACGCCGTTGCCCGCGAAGGGTTCGTTGTTACCGCGCGGGTCGTGGTTGATGACATGGAACTCGATTGCAGTGTGGCCCTTGGTGGACGTGTCGTCGAGGAAGGTCTGATAGTCAGTTTGTGACAGCGAGGTGATGAACCATGCCGTCCGGCCGAGGATCGGGAACGGGGCGCCGGTGGCGTCCCGCAAGTAGCGTCCGTTGGGCGATCGCGAGACTGGAAACGTGACCGCCCCAGCCACCGTTGCCGAGAGCATCACGAGCACAGCGGCCAACAAGCACTTCTGGCGCATCGACGTCCCCTCCACAAATTAACCGACGTTTCCAGTCCGCCCTCGTCCGAATCGGAGCTAACGGCCGACCGGACATGTTACCACGTTCGTGCGGTCGAAATCGAATCATGCCTTAGCACAGCACTCCACGAGAGTCAGCCTGCCGCGTGACCGCGCAGTCCGGGGCGTTGCGTCATTTCTCACCGTCCGACTTGGTGCGCCTCGGTCTTCGCAAGACCAGCGCCCGGTACCATTCACGCCACACCGGATCATCTGGGCGGTACCCCTTAGCCTCGCTGATCGCAGCTTCAATCTCGCGCCGGCAAAGAGCACGCCGACGCTCCTCCCGATACTCCTCCAACCACGTGTCCATTCTGATCACCTCGCGCCGCGGAAAAGCGGCTCAAGAAAGAGCCGCTGCGGCGTTGCGACCTACTCGGACGTCACCACCTCCTCGTCCTCGGTCGACTTTTCCATCATCGCGGCATAGGCTCGGACGAGGCAAAGAACCGCCTGGCCGACTTCGTTGCGAGATAGACTCGACGAGCTCTTCCATTCGCCGGTTGCGTTGTCCTTGTACCTCTTGTCCAGCGACGCCTTGAGCACGGTCATCGTTCGTCCGTTGACCGTAATCTCCGTCGGCCAGAGTGCCACGGATACGGCACCTGCTTTGAACTTTGCGCTGGGTTTGTTGTTTGCCATGTTTCTTCTCCACGAGAGCTGTCATCTTTGTGACCGCCTCTTCGCAATCTGTCGAAGGGGCGGGCAGTTACGTGAATCGAATTGTCTCGGCGTGACGGATCGGCGTGCCGCGGTGATGTGACCCGAAAACTAATGCGTTTTCGCAGCTAGCAAAGCCAGATGGGTTCTTCGGAAACCACACCGGCCGGCGTCCGTCTTCCGAGACGCATAGCCACACGCTTGTTTCGTAGCAAAGGGAGCGGATGACAACTTCGGAAGGCAAAACGCTCGCGGGCCCTCGCTGCGGGATTCCTTCTGACGCCGGCGAATTCCCGCCCCGGCGGGCGTCCTCCGCCGCGAGCCAATCAACCGTTGCCATTCTCCAGTAAGTACTCCTTCGCCAGCTCTACCAGCAGGAGGTCACGAGCAGACCGGCGGATGTCGTCCTGCCGGTCCATCTCCATCTCTTCCGGATCGTCGTTCTCGTCGTAGAGGCTTGGATCGAACGGCTCAGTTTGCCTGGTTTTCTCCAGATACTCGGCCAGTTGCCACCGCTCGAAGATACGCTTGATCTCAGCGACGAAGGCGGAGATTTCCGCCCGGAACTCAGGATTGTCTTCCGCTACTTCCAAGAAGTTGAGGAACTTCTCCCCGATCAGGTAGTCAAGGGCGTTCTCGGTTCCGAACTCATCTTCAATATTTCGGGCGGCTTCGCATTGCTCAATCCAGCACTTGGACGGCTTCATCGGTTCATCTTTTGTCAAGATAAGTCGCCTGTCGTTTAGGGTTACAGGTTCTCAACGCGCCTCTGAAGCCGCTCCTTCAAAGCGGAGTGCCTCTTCCGGGCGTCCGCCCGCTTCAACGTTTTCCCCTTCGGCGGTGGAGACAAGATAGCCGACGACGCTGACGAGTTCGGTGCGTCCCTTGACCTTGAGGCGCAGAACGGCAAAGCCGTTGTCGGGGTTGTGAAAAGTCACCCGTTCGATGCTGCCGGTCAGGGCTTCGGCGGTGGTCTCCGTCGAGGACATGAGGGGATTATACACGGCGAGCCCCCATCGCTGGTTCAGCATGGCTGATGCGACGACCGGACCGCAAGTTGGCGATTGATGGGCTTGTTTGCTGCTGCGTCCAAGTACGCCGTCACCATCGAAGCTGGCAAACTGCACACCCCTTGCCGGCGCGGTACGATAGCTCGGCTTCGGCGGGCCGCCCGCTGTTCAGAGCGCTTTCATCATGAACATCAACCACCGGCAGGTTTATCTCATGGTCAAGCAGGCGCTGCGGAAAGGCGACGACGAGACGATAACGAAGGATGTCGAACGGCACCGGAAAGAGGGTTTCGGCTGGCGGTACGACGGGCTCTCGGATTGGTCCACGGATGCCATCTTCGCGAAGCTCCAGGCACTCGGCGTCGACACCGACGAGCAGCGATTCCGCGAGCAGGCGCAGGCGGCGAAGCGCCCGACGGTCCTGCAGAGGACGTGCTGCGAAGGTGCGCCCGACACCGGCACATTCTGGGACGATTTTCCGTTCCTGGCTGTGGAGGAGCTGTGGCGCCGCTTAATGCCCGATCTTCTGTGTCCGGAGCTGATTGCTGATCGCCTTGAAGAGGCCGTTCGCGCTTCGAGCGAGCGCCCCAGCCGTTCACCAGAGGACGGCCAGCGCGACGTCGAGACGGCCCTATTGCTCATGGACTATCTTGAACGCGTCCCGCCCAAGGAGCGGGCGGCGCGGTTGCAAGAAGTCGACGAGTGCGGCGTATACGATCATAGCTCATGGCTGCTCTGTTTCGTCCTGAACCACGGTAAGCGCTACCCGGACGAAGTGACGCGGGTCGCCGATGTGATGTCCAGCTTCGACGATGCCGCCAACTACCAGGGCGACCTCGCATTTGCCTTGGCGATGGCTGGCCGGCGCGAGCAGGCCCTGGATCGGGTTCGAGCCAATCTCAAACGGTTCCCGGAGGACTTCTGGATCCGAATCAAGGCCGGTGATGTGTATGCCGAGCTTGGTGACAACGAAGCCGCCTTGGCCTTTTACATACACGCGATGGGCATGGCGGCCGAGTCGTACGACTGGGACGGCGCCTCGGAGCGTATCATCGACCTTCTCGAGAAGATGGGACGGTCCGATGACTGGAGGGAACTCGAGCGAAAACACCCGCGGAGCGGTAGGCATGTCGACGTGCCGTTCCGGCATGCGTTGCCCCCGCCGACGAAGGTAATTACTGACCGACCCGAGTTCTTCCCACTGGCGCAGAAGGTCGGCCGCAACGACCCGTGCCCGTGCGGCAGCGGCCGGAAATACAAGAAGTGCTGCCTCGAACGCGCGTGATTCTGTGCAGCGCTCCCGGCACACGATGGTGACGGTGAACGGGACCCGAATCATGAACTCAATGCCCGTATCACACGGCGAAAAGCTACTGGGTCAAGGAGTCGAAGCGGTGATAGTTGGATGAGCAAGCCCGACGCCGAACAAGAGTGCAGGATATCCGTGACGGGCGCCGGACTCGTCGAACTCAAGCGTCATGCCCACGAGATACCCGCATGCCCAGGGCTGGGTCGACGGATACAGAAGTACAGCGGCCAGAAGCCACTTGTGATCTCCCGCGACGAACTTGATTGGCTGGTCGCGGTGCTCGATGCCGTCCTTCACGATCCGAAGGGCTACCCCTGCGTCCAGTATGATCCGTGGAAGCTGGAATACGCTCCGCGCACCGATGAACGATGCGTGATCTGCCAGCGGCTGTACGACCGGCTCAACAGCGAGAGCGAGCGGCTGTACGAGATCAGCCGGAAACGATGGATCAAACTGAAAAAGCGGGAGAAAACACGGGAGCGACGAAAAGCGGAGAAGGACAAAGCCGACGTTTCCATGTCACGCATTCAGGCGGTGTTCAGGAAACGCAGATGCCCTGCCTTCCCCGCCAAAGTCAGTTGGGGCTACAACATCTACCACGAAGGTCAGGCGGTCTCCCGCATTCGGCCACGCGACAACTGGTGGGAAGTCCTGTGGTGGAGTCATCGCGACAAGTGGGAGTCCATTGGAGACTTGGGCGGCGTGATCTTCGAGACGGTGGAGGAAGCGGCACAATACGTGCTGGACGATCCGATGGGAATCTTCTGGTGAATCTTCAGCGGTTTGCAGTGGCGGGGCTTGGTGGTGGCGGGAGTTGACCAGTGAGGATCCGTTTGCTGATCCTTGCCACCGCCTGATGCGTCCAGCGCTCCGGTTCGCTGGTCTTTGCGGACACGGTACGAAGGCACTTCATCGGCGCTGCGCAGATAGATGATGCCGTGGAACGAAACGACACAGAATGAAGTCGTCGGCCTGTGTTGCGGTAGGCTCGGGGAATACCGGAGTGTTCGATTTTGCCGCGATTCGCTGAATCGCACGACCGCGATTGTGGGTCGATAATCGAACCCGTTCTCCAGGCTTCATTGTTTTGCAAGGGATTCCTGCACTAATCCGAGATCTTCGGATTGTTGTTCTGCATCTGCCTGGATTCCCTCCAGAATTTCCGCCACCGTTCTCTGAATCCGTGCCAGCGACTGCGCGAGCGTTTCTTTGTCGCCACGATAAAGCCGAATGTAATCCGATGACGAGGTTCCTGTTTCGAGGCCGATTGCCTGGCAGACCACAAACGCCACGGCTTCGGCTTCGGTCTCGCGAACGGTCTTTGTCGTTGCAACGCTACGAGAGTGAAGGAGACTGTGGGCGAGCTCATGGACAAGAACGGAGAATTCCTCTGCCGGCGCAAGTCCTTCGCGGAGCGTGATTTTTCCGCCCTGAGACTGGCCGTCGGCTGTCCCGAGGCTTGACGAGTAATCGAGTGCAATCCCCTTCGACGCGACGAACGCCTTGAGTTTTTCCGTTTGGCCGTCGGGGTTGCCGCCGACGCAGGCGGGTTTTGGAAGCGGCCTGCCATCAGTTTGTAAAATGTCGAAAACGTGCACCGCCTTGAAGTACAGTATCGTGTCGTCTTCTTCATGAATTGGTGGCGCACGGCTGTGCCTGTCGCCGTGTTTCTTGCTGAAAACAATCGGCGCAGTGATGAGTATCCCTTTCTCGCCCTTCTTGACATTGCGGCCGAGTCCTTGCCAAGTGCGGTAGCCCGCAATTCTCGTCGCCTCAGGCCGTTGCGCCAAAATCAACAGGAGGTTCCCGATGCTGTAGGCCGAAAACCGCGCCATCGCGGAGAGGTAAGTTTTCAGCGCTTCACTCTGCCCGTTCGCAAGCGCTGTTGCGAGTTGCTCGAGCGCTTCGTCGATGACCCTCTGAGCTTGGTTTTTCTTCATGGTGCTGCCTCCGAAGGATTT
Organism: Candidatus Zixiibacteriota bacterium; assembly: GCA_020058315.1. GTDB lineage: Bacteria > Zixibacteria > MSB-5A5 > WJJR01 > WJJR01 > JACRMA01. Next base: position 7,969 of record JAGVEK010000484.1, on the reverse strand, counting down.
GTTTTTGGTTTCCTTCGCTGGTCGGCTGAGGAGCCAAGAACCGATTGGTCCGCACCCACGGGCATCGCCTCTTTCGCACATTGATACAAAACATCCCAATCAATGTGCCCGTTGAGCATTCCCTTCTCGCACAGATAGGCCCACTCTTCGAACTCCTCATCGCCACGCGGCTTGCGCCCCATCGACATCTCGAAATCGCCTTCGCACAAAGTCAACGTGATAGTGTGTTCACGGTCTGCCATTCCGATCACCTCACCGACTCGTTGCCGTGTTCTGAGGCCGGTTGCCCCGGCATCATGCGCGCGCCCACTCCGGCTGAGCCGATCCTCGTCAACCCTTCTGGTGCCGTCGCCATCGCTTTCTGCATCGCCTCGACCGTTTCCCGCGCCTCCGCGCAGATTTCCGCGGCGTCTTCCCGTTTCGCGCCAGCAGCGAGTTCCTCCATTAGGATCTCGACGACGCCATCCTCAAGCGCGTAATACTCCGACCCGTACAGACAGGCTTCCTCCGCACGCCCTTCACGATCCGCAGAGGGGATCATGATGCTTTTGTCGTCCAGCAAATCCTCAAATTCGTCACAAAGCAGGATGGCAAGTTCGCGCAGGGGATGGCTTGAATCGTCAATGTCTCCTTGCAAAGTGATCTCATCTGCATGCTTGATCAACAATTCCACGATCGAATCAACCAACCGCAAGTTCTCTTCTCCGTACAGACGTGCCTCGCCCGGCGCGCCTTCCCGATCCGCCGACGGAATCGTGATGTTTTTCTCGTCCAGTAAATCCTCGAACTCGTCACGAATCCGAAGGGCGATTTCATACGCTCTTTCTTCGTCCATGTTTTCATCCTCCGGCAAACCCCTCCCTATTGGCGGTTCGCCCGAAAAAAAGGCGAACCGCCTGAACTGAATCTTCCATCGTCTGACCATGACGACTGATGATCTTTTCAGAGGCGTCCGCGGGGTACGTGTACCCCACGACATCAGTCGGGCCACGCTTCCGGATCCCCAAAATGGTCCCGATACACCTCGGGGTAGACACACCGCATGCAATTCCGATTGCACAAGTCGCTGGCGTAGGTTTTCACGATCTCGCCGTCGATCTCGACATGCGTGCAGGTTTCATCAACCAAAAAGACCGTACCACCGCAGTTCTCACACCGTGTGGCTGATTCTGAATTCTCTTCTGTTTTCGTCATGTTCGATCGCCTCCGCACGTCAAGGCGATCGACGTGAGCTCGCCCGATCAGTTCTTTCGATCCCGCGCTGTTTCCCCGCTCATCCTCGCTCCCCTACAAGTCGTGCCCGTCCAACGACTGGGCCTGCAGGACCGCTTGAACCTTCATTGCCTCCAGCAGAATCCTGACAATCGTGTTCTCCAAGGCGCTATACTCCCGGTCCTCGAAGAAGGCCCTCACCTTGATGCCGTGATGGCCTTCGCCTGAAAAAACGGCAACGCCATCCCCACTCATCGTTTCTTCGACCTCGCCAAGAATCTTCCAGGCGAGCTGCTCCGCCTCGTTTCGATCCATGCTCCCACCTCAGTACTCCACGGTTAGGTTCGGGCATTGGCACGCGCAGTCCCAGATCGCCTGCCGCACCTCGGCGCTGTTGCGGATCAGCTTCGTGATGAGCTTTGCGAACTCTTCGCTTTCTTGTTGCGTCATATTCAGTTCCTCCAGCGACCACTTGTGGCGGTTCGCTCAAAAACAAGGCGAACCGCCAATGTACCTAACCCTGCGCGATTCCACGCAGCCCCTACGTAGCCTTCCGCATGGTCGATAGAATCGCTGGGTATGGCCGACTCGCGTTTTGAGTGGGGAATCGTCTACCGTTCGCCGAATCAAACGGATTGCCGCGAGCATGCCCTTGTGCTTGGGGCGGCTGGGATCGCGCACGAGGTTCGTCCAGAAGCAGGTGAGCTCATCATCTTGGTTGCTGCTTCGGATGCGGATCGGAGCCGCGCGGAACTCGATGCCTACGCATCAGAGAATCGTGATTGGCCGACGGCTCGTTTTACGGTTCCAAGGCCGGCCAACGGGTGGGCCGGCGTGTTGTGCTATGCCACGGTGCTATCGATCGTAGCCGTGTGGCAGCAGCAGCATTCATTTGGTGTGGATTGGCTTGAAGCAGGCACGGCACAGGCAGGCCTCATCCGACAGGGACAGTGGTGGCTGACGGTAACCGCTCTGACCTTGCACGCCGACCTTGTGCACTTGATTGGGAACGTCATCATCGGCGGTCTCGTCGGGCTGTTCGCTGGCCGTTCGTTTGGTTCGGGCCGCGCCTGGTTTGGCATCCTCATCGGAGGCGCCTTGGGCAATCTTCTCAATGCTTGGCTGCACCCCGCCGGCCACGCTTCTATCGGCGCTTCGACTGCCGTCTTCGCTGCCTTGGGGTTGCTTGCGGGGCATGCTTGGCGACAAAACAGATGGCTGCGCACCTCACGAATGGAAAAATGGGCGCCGATCGTCGGGGGCGCCCTCCTGCTCAGCCTCCTAGGTACTGGCGGCGGGCGCACCGATGTCGGCGCCCACGTGTTTGGCTTCCTGTGTGGCGCTCTAGTTGGCGCTCTCGGCGAAAGAGCCGACCGCGCATGGTCTCAACTGCGAGCACAGCTCATATTCGGAGGCGCCGCTTTGACGATTCTTGCGGTCGCTTGGGCGTTCGCCCTGACACCAAACTGACCTGTGCTCTGACTGCCTGCACTGCGGGTCTGCCAGGCAATGGGACGCCGATGCGGGCGAGAAACGGTATGTACTGAGTATCGAAAACGAATTTGCCCGCTGATCGCAACGGATTTGGTCGGGCAACATCCAATCGCCGCGGGCTCAGCCGAGAGTTCCTCGCAACGCCAGGTAGGTGTTGGCGTGCATTTCAACCGTGTCCCCGACATCGGCCGCGTAGCCGCCCGCAAGCACGGCCACAACGGGAACGCCGTGATCGCGACATCTCCGGAAGACCATCGTGTCGCGCTGCTTGATTCCTGCCTTGGTGAGTTGTAATGAGCCGAGCCGATCGTCCTTGTAGGGATCCACGCCGCCGACGTACATCACGAATTGCGGCTTGAACTGCCCAAAGACAACATCCAGCCCTTGGCGTAGCTTCGTGAGGTACTCGTCGTCCTCCGTTCCGTCTTCCAGCCCGATGTCCAAGCTGCTCTGCTCCTTGAGGGGATAAAGATCCTCCTGGTGAATCGAAAAGGTAAAGACTTGCGGGTCGCCCCGAAAGATCCGCGCTGTGCCGTTGCCCTGGTGCAGGTCGGTGTCGATGACGGCCACGCGCTCGACGAGCCTCTGCGCCTGAATCTCACGCACCGCGATGGCAACGTCGTTGACGTAACAGAACCCCTCTGCCCGGTCTGCGAAGGCGTGGTGGAACCCACCGCCCAGGTTCATCGCACCGCCATGTTGGCAGGCAAGGCTTGCCGCCAGGCACGTTCCACCAGCCATCAGGTAATAGGCGTCGACGATCTCCTTGGTCAGCGGCAATTCCGAGAACGAGGTTCGCGGCGTCCAGCGACAACCGTCCAGATCCGCTAGGTACTCGGGCGCGTGTATGCGCAGGAGTTGCTCGCGCGTTGCGGGCGAGGGCTGGCGAAGACATCCCATTATTTCGCCAACGTTCCTCTGAATCGCTTCGAGGACGAGCGAAAACTTCCTGGTGGGAAAAACGTGGGCGCCGATGTCCGCGTAGTAATCCGCGTGATAGACGACGGGTACGTTCACGTCAGCTGCCCTTCCGCGGCTTATTGTACGGATTGGCTGCCATGTTGTTCCAACCCAGCGATCGCCTTGCCAACTTCCATCTGCTCGGCGGCTGCTGTTTTCTACGCGCAAACCGAATGGGGTATACTGTCGGATGTCGCCCTCTCGTGGAGGAACCTCATGAACGTACTCGAAGCGATTCGCATGCGGCGAAGCGTCCGAGCGTATGCGTCCAAGGCGATCCCGCCGGAGATCCTGGATCGTTTGCGCCAAGCGTTGCGGTTTGCTCCGTCGGCCTGCAACCTTCAGCCTTGGCGGTTCATCTTCGTCTTCGATCCGCAGATTCGACAGAGGCTTGCTCAGGCGGCGCAGGAGCAGCTTTTCATCGCCGACGCGCCGCTGATCGTGGTGGGGTGTGGGCTGCCGCACCAGGCATACCAGACCATGGGCGGCTCCGGAAACAGCGTGGACATCGACGTGACCATCGCGCTCGATCATCTCGCCTTGGCGGCCGTGGCTGAGGGCCTAGGGATGTGTTGGATCGGCGCGTTCGACGAGCTGGAAATCAAGAAACTGCTCTGCGTTCCACGGCAGGCAAAGGTGGTCGCTCTCATGCCGGTTGGATACCCCGCTGCGGGCGAGTTGATCTCGCCTGTGGCCGATTCCCAGCGGAAAACAGGATCCGAGATCTTCGCAATCGATCGCTTCGCTTGAGAAAGGCGACCACGAGCTTTACTCCCTCGTGGATTGATTCCTCCTCAGGTTAGATTTGGGCACTGGCACGCGCAGCCTCAGATTGTCTGCCGCACCTCGGCGCTGTTGCGGATCAGCTTCGCGACGGTCCTCGCTAATTCCTCAATCTCTTGTTGCGTCATCTTCAGGTCCTCCGACGACCGCTCAGATGGCGGTTCACTTGAAAAAATGCGAACCGCCAACCTCACATCGTTTCATGGCGGCCAATCGAGTGGAATCAACCTTTGTCCCGAATCAGCGCAGGTCTACTTATGTACTGTACCTCCAGTTCCAACGTCGGCGCGCCGACCGCGGCGTAAGCGAATATCGCCAAACACGAACGAGAGATGTTCGATTATTGTCAGCGAATCTGTCCAACTACACTCTCGCGCGCGTTACTGACCAGTTTCCACGACTCGCGCTGCCGATCTACCGTTGCGAGATATCGGTCCGCGAGCTCCAATAGACTGTGAGATGCCGTACCTGTCCGAATGATCGCAGCCAACACCATTCCTAGGCCGGTTCGATCAACAGGCTCACTCAGCACCCAGCCTTCCCCTAATTCTCGAAGCGCCTCGCTAGGTCGATCGGCCGAAAGGTCGTGCCAAACAAACGGCCAGGATTTGTGACTGTGTGATACCGTCCGAAGCCACTCCATCCCAAGGCAATCCAATTCCTTCTCCCGATTCCGTCCCGTACTTGCAATCCGCAGGCTTTTCCAGACGTACTGCCATGAATGATGCTCAGCCGGTACCCGTTTCAGCCACCCGACAGCGATCGCCTCTAATCGCATTCTCTCTTTGTGAGTCAGCGCGAATAATTCCCAAAGTGTCTTCCAAACAAACTCCCAGGACTGATGTTCCGCGGGCGCATGTTTCAGCCACCGCACTCCAGCCGCGACCAGATCGTCTCTTTGCGCACCGCTCGGTGTGTGATCCCACAAATCTCTCCACATGTAGACCCAAGAGTTATGATCCGCAGGTGTCCGCTGAATCCATCTTCTTGCCAGTGCTATGTGCTCTGCCAGTTGCCCTTCACGTTGCTCCACAGCTTGAAGCACCGACCAAACGTAGTGCCACGAGACGTGATCGTAGCGGACCTCCCTGAGCCATTTCCTGCCGATGTTTGAAAGTGTGGTCTTGTCTACGCCGGGCTCCTCTTTCCACAGTTCCTGCCACACCAAGCCCCAATCATGGTGGCCGACCGGCGTTCGTTCGAGCCAGTCGAGCGCGAAGGGCGACAACGTGGCTTGGCGGCGGTGGGTACTCCCTCGCAGTTCTTTCCACACCAAAAACCATGACGTTCCAGTACCCAGATCCCCAGAGAGCCAATTCATCCCCGTCTCTGCGAGTGCCTCGCGCGCCGCCTCTGATTCCGCGTTTCGCCACCTGTCTCGCCACACAAAAGCCCACGAGACGTGTTCCATCGTCTCGCCACGTAGCCACTCATCAGCCAGCCTCCCCAGGTGCAGCCGTTCCGTCTCATCAAGCCCAGTGAGCCACAATTCGTGCCACACGTGCGGCCAAGAAGGGTGTCGGAGCAAGGTCTTCAAAAGCCATGTCTTTCCCCACGCTGTGAGCTGCTTGCAATCATCAAGGCACGCAACGCCCTGCCACAGGTGGCGCCAAACATGGCCCCACCCAAGGTGAGTTGGCCGGACACCCTCCAGCCACGCCATGGCCAGATGTTGCAGTACGGCTCGAGCGGTGTCCCCCGATCCCTCAGCCCATAAGGCCGCCCATACGAAGCTCCACGCCATGTGCGCTTTCGATGTATCACTCAACCAACATAAAGCAACTTGCTTCAGCGCCGTTGCCATCGTCGGATCGCTTCTCTTGTCCCAAAGCAAGCACCAGATGCGACCCCACGCCGGATGTTTGGATGGAGCTTCTTGCAGCCATTGCATACCATACTGTCGGAGTAGGATATGCTCGTGCGGCTCCAGCGCAAGCTCAAACAGAGAGATCCACACATAGCCCCATGCCGCATCAGTTGGTGATGCTTGGCGAATCCATTGCAGGCCAAGCGTACTCAGTCGATTAAATGGAATCCCTTTAGGGCGGTGCACACTAGCGCCATACCAAACGTATGGCCATGATTCTTGATCGGGCGCCTCTTGTTCAAGCCATTTGAGATTCTCTGCGTAGAGATCTGCGCGCCTAATTGGTGGCTTGCTCACATATTGGACTGGCGACTCGCGTCCGGACCGCCGAAAGTCTCTGATCACAATAGGTGGAACGGCTCCGGTGCGCAGTAATCGGTTCCACCATTCGACATCGTCGTGCAAGATATGCAAAACCACGATATACCCATTTTGCCGGCAGTGTTTCCGGAGCCACGCAATGAGTTGAAAATCCAGTTGATCGCTCGCGAACCCGAATGCCGAGAAGTATCTGAGCACTCTGCAAATGTCGGAAATCGGCATGAGCGGAATGCCGTCGATGAAGAAAAGATGGATCATGTGAGGGTATCGGCTAAAGCCACAGGCGAGAGCTTCAGCTGCCACGCGCCGCTCATGTGTGCTGCGAACAGTACAGAAGTACTCCGCGGTGCTGGCAGGGTGATGGACAAGCGCACCCGCAAGTTCAGAGAGCAAAAAGTCTCGCGTTCGTCTAGGTAGGCCTCCGCGCCAGTCGATGACCAATGCTATGTACTCTGGCTTGCAGTATTCTGTGCGTAAGAGAGCTGCCAGCACTCTATGAGCTCCTTTCGCATCTCGCGCTCCTAGATAGGCCTCGGCCCGCTCAACCCACCGCGGCGCGCCGTGGCTTAGGAGGAGCAAGTTGCGTAAGAACTCCGCATAGCGTGTACCGTGAGGGTTCGCCGATAGCCAGCACGCGGCAAGATCAAAGGGCATGGCGTCGAGTGGGCGGAGCCTGGCCAGAGCCGTGATCGCGAGATGAGCCGTGGGTGTAGTGGGGTGCTCCGACGTCCATCGGAGAGTAGTATCGATCACTCTAGGATCGTCGGGTCCGGATGCCAGCCAGGCACTCAAAACCTGTGCCACCTCACCTCGATTCCAATTGGCGTTGATCCATTCTTCTAAGAGCACTCGGACTGGCTGACGATCCTTCCACGCGCGGATAAGAAACAGAAGGGGCCAGAACGCATGCGGATGTGCAGGGAATTCACTAAGCCATTGGAGGGCCGCGCCGAGTACTGCCTCATCGCGCGGCTGGCTCTTAACCAAGGGAACTAGGAGAAAATAGGCTTCGGGGTGTCGAGGGTGCGCAGTGAGCCAATCAAGAGCCGCCCGCACGAGTTCCGGATCAAAAGGGCGACGCCTTACAGCAGGGGCGAGTACCCAGTAGGCGCTCTCCATAGTCCCGCGGATAGCAACCCAGGCATGAAGAGCTGTGATAAACGATGTTGAATACGGACTGTGCTTGCATAGCGTCGCCAGTAACGCGGAACTTCCTGGATCCTCAGGGCACTGGCGCACCCAAGAGATGGCGGCATCGACAAGTACAGTGTTCTTCGGGGAAGCCTTAACAAGCGACGCGATCAGCCGGGCTGCGGCAGGGTGTGCCTGGTT
>JAGVEK010000151.1 GCA_020058315.1 Candidatus Zixiibacteriota bacterium | reverse complement strand
GGCGGATTGCTCGGCGGCCCGGAAGCAAAGAGAGAACGCCAGGCCCAGTTCGCCCAGCGAATGGCGGCGGAATGATCCAGCAGATCTCCGAGCCGAAGACGCCATCTGGCCGGCATTCTGATTTCACCGTCCGCGATTTCCATTCCCGCAGGCTGATGGTCGGCCCACGAGTAATTGAATAGCACGACGTCGGGTTTCCACCGGGGCAGCCACTGCCGCGCGAGTATGGCGCCCTGATAACTGGAATAGTTGGTCACGCCAGCGTTGATTACTTCCCAGCGCCGGTGCTGGGGATCGAGACGATTGAGCTGGGATTCCAACTGGCGGGGATAGGCAAGAGCATCGGAGACGCCCCATCCGAAAGTCGTCGACTCGCCCAGGCAGACTACGCGCTGATCATCCGCCGACCTGCCCTCCTGCGGCTCGGGCCCACGGAATCCAAGGGAGTTGATCGTGTAGATCCCCGGTGCAAAGAAATCGCTGCTGATCACCTGACGCGGCCGGTAGCTCCAGAACAGGTCGGGATCCTTCGCGATCTGGCCCGGATAGTTCCACTCGGGCGCCTCGACAAACGCGGGGTCGGCGACGCGTGCCGGATTCCCCGCCAGCCGGGCGATGCCTTCCAGCAGGAGTAGCGCGAGTAGGACTGCTCCGGCCGCAACAATCAGTGATTTGAAATTCGACCGTGCCATCAGCCAAGAACATGAGTGAGAGAATAAGTCCTTGTAGCAAGAATAGCGGTGCGTGTGAACACGCACCCTACATCGGCCTGTGTAGGGTGCGTGCTGGCACGCACCAATGTTCTAAGACGTGACCGGCGAGATCGCCGCGCCGTCTCCATCGTCCATCCCGTCCGTCCGACCATTCAAGCCAGCGCCTTCGCAGAGAGTTTATCTTTCAGCGCCGGATGCACGAATAAGCCATCCTGGCGGATCAATTGATCGTCAAAGTAGACCTGTCCCCCGCCGAACTCCTTGGTCTGGATCAGCACGAGATCCCAGTGAATCGCCGATTTGTTCCCATTTGGCGCTTCATCATAGCACTGTCCGGGCGTCAGGTGGATTGAACCAAAGATCTTCTCATCAAAAAGCGTGTCCTTCATCGGCTTGCGTATGTTCGGATTGATGCCGAACGAGAACTCGCCGACATAGCGTGCGCCCGGGTCTGTATCGAAGATCTTGTTCAATTGCGTGCTGTCCCCGGCGCAGTCGGCGCGGACGATCTTCCCGTTTTTGAACACCAAGTGGATCTTGTCATACACAGTTGATTCGTAGATGGACGGTGTGTTGTACGTGATCTCGCCATTGATCGAAGTCCTGACCGGCGCGGTGTAGACTTCACCATCCGGAATGTTTCGGTGGCCGTCGCATTTGACCGGCGGGATCCCCTTGATCGAGAACGCCAGGTCGGTGCCCGGCCCCACGATGCGCACCCGGTCGGTCTTCGACATCAACGCGGCTAAAGGGTCCATCGCTTTCGACATCTTGCCATAATCCACATTGCAGACCGAGAAGAAGAAGTCCTCAAATGCCTCGCGTGATGTCTCGGCGAGTTGCGACATCGCATGATTGGGATAGCGAAGGACCACCCAACGGGTCTTCTTTACACGCTGTTCAAGATGCACCGGTTTGTAATAGTGCTTCTGGTACCACTCCCGCTGTTTCTCCGGGACATCGGCCAGCGTGAAGGCATTGTTGGCCCCCCGCGCGGAAATATAGCATGTGGTGTCCTTCATTGTTTTCAAGTGCATTTGTCCGAAGGCTTTGATCTGCTCTTCAGATGCATGCATCACCCATCGACGCTCGACTTCTTCCTCATTGTGATACCAACGAGCCAGACCGCCCGCCTTCGCAACTTCTGTTACGATCTCTTTGACGAGCGAAGACGTGTCGTCGCCTTTGGACTCGATCAAGACTTTCTCGCCGGCTTTGACGGCACACGAGTAATGCACGAGCGTTTCAGCAAGTTTCTTCCACCGTGGATCGTTCATAGCTCCTCCGAGTTCTCACCATCTGCGATGATCCCGCGCCTTCGTCTGCACCATGCAGAGCCCGGGGTCATCCGTTCTCGGCGGGGAATATACACCATCTTCCGGCCCATAAGGGTCAGAGAAGCGGTGCCGCCGGGAGGGCAGCCTGCCAGAAACTGTCAGCCAGCGGTGAGGATGTCCTTGTCGCGCCGGGCCTCGTCGAGCCTGCGGTATCCCTCGAGCAAAAGACCGGGAGTGGAGGAATCAACGTTCCGTGCAGGCACTTCCTCGGTGGTGTGTACCTCGAATGTGCCATCGCGCCATCCTACCAGATCAAAGAACGCACTTTCGCCGGTGAGTCCGTCCGACACCGCGCTGACTACCTGCCCCTGATGAAACCATAGGAGGGCGTGATGCCCTTGTCGGCGGAAGATCACTTTGGCGGTCTTGTGGGCGGCAGAGAGGACTTGCACAAGATCGGCCAGGCTCATGTCGGCGAGATGACCTGCGACAGAGGGGAATCCGGCCGGTTTCGCCCGTGAGGATGGCTTCGCTCCTTCAGATTCGGGCTTGGCCTGATTCTGAGGAGAAAGGACTTTCTGCATCCGGGCGAAAATCGCCACAGTCCCGTCGGCCTCAGCAATGACTTCCACCAATCCTCCTTTGGCCAGATCCATCACTCTGGCACCGCACTTGTCGTGGACAATCAGCATGATGCGCGCCGCATGGCTGGGGATCGCACCCAGAACATCCGCCAGTTCGTCATAGGTAAACCCGGCTTCTGCAGCCGCATGAACACATACGAGGTCGGGCGTGCGCCTTCTGATGAGCTGGATTGCTTC
>JAGVEK010000445.1 GCA_020058315.1 Candidatus Zixiibacteriota bacterium | reverse complement strand
CAATCATGATCTTGGCGCCGCGCACCACGACCCCATCCGGACGACGCGCGACCACGCGCAGATTCATGTCGGGGTCAGCTTGCTGCGACGCGGATTTTGTCCGGTCCCCTTTCGGGTCGGTCAGGGCACCGCAGCAGGCGATGTCGCGCCGCTGTGCGTCGGCGAGCCATGCCTTCAGCCGACCGTGGTATTCAGTCCCCTGTTTCTTGTCCAGATCGAAGGTCGTGGCCCACATCGCACTGATCGCATTACCGCCGACACAGCGACCGCCGGTACAGGTGCCGGTCTGTTGGAACGCCCACCGTTTCATCTTGCAAATCGCGATGAAATCATCGAGCGACTTGCTGATGGTCAGATAACGGGAGGCAAGTTCCCCGATCAGATCCGAGTGCATGACAACCCGGTCACGATCTTTCTCGCAGGTGCCGGCCTTGAATATCTGGGCGTGCCCTTCGATCGTGCGCCGGGTTGCGGGATGAGTGGTCACATCCTTGATCAGTTCGCCGAACTTGTAAACGTTGGGCCGCATTCTCTGCAGGGCCGCTTTGTATTGTTCCGGTGTTCGCAGCGCCATATCGATTCCTCGCTGGTGGGCCTTCGTGACGTTTTCCAATCGCTCGCCGCCATCGGCATCCTCACAACATTATATCGTCCTATGGCGTGGATTCCAGACTCTGGAAGGGATGGGCAGAGAAATTGACAGGATGAGAGCCGATAGGGCGAACACAAGGTTCGCCCCTCCCGATCACTTGCCACTCTTTCTACGTCGTAAACTTCCACGCGCAAAACCACTCGATCGGATGTTTGTCTGGCGGACAGCCGATGCACTCGGTCCTGATGCGCGGATCGATGGCGTGGGCGAATGTCGTGTATTCGATGGTCCCGCCTGACTTGCACGGATAATCGGCCAGACCCTTGCGCTTTCTTGCCGATTGTACGCGGCAATCGCTCATATAGAGAATCAGAGTCTTGGGATCGGGGCGCTCGATGGTGTAGCGGTTAATTTGAGCATACAACCTCCCATCCAGAGCCGCGGCGAGCGCATCAAGTGGATCACCATCGGAAACGGGACGGAGGGACTTGATACATGCCGCCTCAAAGGGGGAGAATCGCGCCCAGGCCTGGTCGTTGCAGCCCTGCGCTTTTGCCATGCCATGGCGCTGCTCGACCGCCTGAAACCAGATTCCGTCGTTGGCCAGCCAGTTGGCTGACAGACCGTCGAGCAGGGCCTTCAGTTCATCGGGCGATTTATTCTTGAGCGCCGCCGGAACTCCATGCTCATCGACCTCAAATCCAAGGATCTTCCCCAAGCGGGTCATCTGCACCGCAAAGGACTTTTCCCAGGCCGCCCGTTCGATTTCGATGCTTTCCTCCAGTCCCAACTGTTGCTCCACCTGGGCGAGCCAGAGGCTATAGTGGACGATCATGCGGTGGAAAGCATCCAGTACGTCAGGCATCTGGGGATGACCGGCGGTCCGTTCTGTAATCAGATTATCGCTGGCGTTCGTCTGTGGTTTCATAAATCCATGAAAGCTGGGAAGAGCACCCGTGTCAAGCAGGTACGTGGTGATGATCTTTGCTGCAATGATCCCGCACCCAGCCGCTGGGAGCATGATCTGTCGCGGCGGGTCGCCCGTCCAATCATCCGCCCCAAAGGCCAGCCTGTCCTCACGCAGCATTTCACCTTTCTATGCCGATAATACATTCATGGGTTTCAAAGAGTTTGAAGGGTCTCCCATGACTGTCAGCGAAATCGCGACCATGACTCCGCCACCATCCAGCGAGCGGCCGCCACTTGCCCCTGCCGGCAAACGCGCTCTTTTCGACCATTATTGGGAGACACGCAATCTTCCCTCGGCCGACTTGCGCACACGTCTAAGAACTGCAATCGTCGAGAAGTTCTTGCAGGGCATCAGCGGGAGCCTGCTGGATGTCGGCTGCGGACGTGGGGCCGTGGCTGCCCATTTTGCCGAGCTGGGATTCAATGTGACCGCAGTCGATATTTCGCCCCTGGCCGTGCGGTGGACCGAGTTGCAGCACCCCACGATCAAGGCCGCACTCCTGGATCTGGAAACCGAGCCTTTGCACGGCACGTTCGAGACCATTCTGTGTCTGGAAATGCTGCAGCAGGTGCGTGATCCGGTGGCGGTGCTGACCAAGCTCCGGGACGCATTGGCGCCAGGGGGATCGCTGATTATCAGCCTTCCCAATGAGTTTCACCTCGCGCGACGCCTTTCAATTCTTGCCGGCCGCATTGACTTTGGCGGGATCGAAGACACTCATATCAAACTTTACACTCCTGCCGAGCACCGGCGCCTGTTCGCCCAATGTGGCCTGATGGTCACCAGGGCTTGTTCACAATCGATTGTGCCAGCGCGCTGGGTATTTGGATTGCCGCATCGCCTCGGCAATTGCCTGGCCGGGTGCTGGCCGTCCTTATTCGCCCTGTCATCCCTGTACCGCCTGACAACCGAGTGAACGCCATGCCAGAAGCCATCACCCGTGTCAACGAATCCGCCGGGACGTTCTCGGAGCGGTTTCCCATTCTCTTTGATCGGAACGGACGACTCCAGAAGGCGGAGAAAGTCGTGGCCGTTCTTTATGACCACTGGGGCAGGAAGGCCCGGATCAAGACTGTGGTAGACGTCGGCTGCTCAACGGGGATTATGACACGTCGCTTTGCCGCCGCTTTCCGGCGGGTCATCGGATTGGATACTGATCACGTGGGTATCGGAAACGGTGCAAGACTCGCGATTCAGTCTGGGATCACCCGGGAGAGTCTTCAGTTCTGCGGAGCCGATGGCTGCCGCATGCCGCTGGCGGACGGCTCGGTCGACGCGGTGATCTGCAATCAGGTCTACGAGCACGTGGACGATCAAAGGGGACTGCTGGACGAAATCTGGCGGGTGATCAGACCCGGGGGGGTGTGCTACTTCGGCATCGGGACACGACACGTCCTGATCGAAGGCCACTACAAGCTCCCATTCCTTTCCTGGCTGCCCCACCGCGTGGCTGACATATACATGCGGCTGACGGGGAAGAAAGCGCGGTATGATGTTCTGCTTCTATCGTATCGCAACTTGAAGAGACTGGTGCGCCGATTCGGGGTGATGGACTATACGGTGGACATCATCAAACGTCCCGAGATGTACGCCGAAATTCACCATAGCGCCCTGCGTCGGTGGGTACAACGCCAGCCGGCGTGGATTCTTGAGGTGCTGCTCCCGGCGATCCCGATCCATGTGTGGGTGCTGGTGAAGCCGGGACCGGATATCTGGCCGGCCGCGGGTCAGTTTGTGGCCCGGCACAGAAAGACCGTAGACCCCACACGAAGATCGTAGGGGCGGCCCTGTGTGGCCGCCTTGGCCCTACTTCGCCGCTTCTTCGCGAGAAACGAGAAACCACAATGGATCCCCTGCTGCGTGACGCGATCATGAAATCCCCGTGGGCGTGGGCGTTGGTTGTCGCTCTCGGACTTGCTGTTGGCAGCTTCGTCAATGTGCTGATCTGGCGGCTTCCACGGGAGGAATCGATCCTGCGTCCGCGCTCGCGATGCCCCGGTTGTGGGAGTTGTCTGCGGTGGTACCACAACATACCGGCGATCTCCTGGCTAATGCTTCGTGGGCGATGCGCGTTTTGCCGTGCCCCGATCCGTTGGACGTATCCGGCGGTGGAGGTCATCTGTGCCGGTCTATTTGTGGCGTTCTTCGCGCGGTACGGTCCCACGGTGTCCACTCTGGCGTTCTGGTATCTGGCAGCCATCTTGATCGCCGTCTTCTTCATTGACTGGGAATTTCAGATCATCCCCAATGAACTGACTTACACGGCACTGGTCGTGGGTCTCGGCACGTCGTTCATCTCCCCCCATATCACCTGGGTTCAATCGCTAACCGGCGCCGCCATTGGGTTCGGGGGATTCCTCGGTCTTGCCTACTTGGGACGCTGGCTATTCAAAAAAGAAAGTATGGGCGGGGGGGATATCAAGCTGGCCGCCGCAATGGGGGCATTTCTTGGTACCTGGAAGATTCTCCTGGTCTTCATTCTTTCCGCTGCGATTGGTCTGGCCATTTCGCTGGTGGTGATGGCGTTTTCCGCGTCCCTGCGGAAACACCGGATCATCCCCTTCGGCCCGTCCCTCGCCTTGGCTGCTATTGTCGCCGGGTTCTGGGGACAGGAGATCATTCGCTTCTATCTCGCCCATTTCGTCGGACAGTGAGTCACCATGGCGGGCAGATCCTCGCCAGACAGCCCCGATTGCCGGGACACAAGGGCAGCGTACACGCGGACGGATGCGGAACAATCCGGCGCGGGGAATTTGATTATGTTTTCTTCACGCTTGGCAAGCCGTGGGTGGGGGGATCACCCGGACTCGTCAGTAATCAACATCGCAGCAGGCTTGGTACCATCAAGCTATCGGGACGTAGTGATGCTATCCTGCGCGCCCCGTTTGTGCTTGCTGTGGCAGACCTTGCACCTTTTCGGTGACTGGTAGTAGCCCTTTTCCTCGAAATAGTCCTGGGCCGATGCGGTGAAGACAAACTCCTCGCCGCAGTCAACACAGACCAAGAAACGTGGCTTTCGACCGTTGTCTTCCAAGACTCTCTCCTCCCTGAGCCCGGTTGGGCCGGGTTCTTAGAAAAGGCTACTCTCCAACAAGCTCGTGCGAGCGGGCGCGACCGGGTCTGGAAAGGCCCCGCCGCGGGACACGACATCTCTTGCCGAAAATGACTTTCATGTGCTGGACCCCATCCTTGGGTGAATCCACTTGCCGCCGGGCAGACCAACCCGCCCTGAGCGGATGATGAACCTTTACAGCTACAACTGGCGCCCCGTGCGCGGCCTGCGCGATTCAGGTCGATACCCCCACGGGTTATGGGCCTGACGACACGATCTTTGGGTCAATCTGTCAAGAGTAAAGTTGCCCGCGGTCACCGATCTCGTCTGATAGCTCCCAAGAACGCCGGTCTCCCCCGATCAGGCAACCTGGCCATACCGCGGAAATCAGCGTCAGGACCGATGGATCGTTCTTCCCCGCCCGGATTATCCACAGGTGGCTGAATCCCGCCCGCCGCGGCGGGACCTCGCGGCGTCCTGCCAGTTTGTCTCAGCACGCCGGTTCTAATTCCTCGACGCTTCGATGTTGTACCGCTTCAACTTCTCGAAAAGCGTTGTATAGTCGATCTTGAGTATTTCTGCCGTCTTGCGCTTGTTGCCCCGTGTCTGTTCGAGAACCCTCAGGATCAGCGCCCGTTCGGCCTGCATCTGGGCGTGCTGGCCGATTTCCTTCAGCCCGGCGTCCTCCCGCAGGCGGATATCCTGGTCGGTGGGGATGCGGATGGCTATATGTTCTGGCCCGATGTAGCGCGATTCGCAAAGGATAATTGCCCGCTCGACTGTGTTCTCGAGCTCCCGAACATTCCCCGGCCAGTGGTAGCGATCCATCAGTTTCAACGACTCCTGAGAGAGCTTCTTGACCGGCTTCTTCATTTCGGCGCAGTATTTTGCGATGAAGTAATCGGCGAGCTTCGGGATATCGTCGCGCCGGTCGCGTAGTGGCGGGATGACGATCGGAAACACCGACAGGCGATAATACAAGTCTTCCCGGAACGCCTTTGCTTCAATGGCCGCCTTCAGATCGATGTTCGTGGCCGCAATCACCCGCACGTCCACAGATATTTCTTTGGTCCCCGCCAGCCGTTCGAAAGTCTTTTGCTGGAGGAATCGCAGGAGTTTTGCCTGCAGGGACATATCCATGTCCCCCACCTCATCGAGGAAAACCGTGCCGCCGTCCGCAATCTCGAATTTGCCAAGCTTGAGCCGATGCGAGGATGTAAACGCGCCCTGCTCGGACCCGAACAGCTCGTTCTCCAGAAGTTCCCGTGGGATGGCGGCGCAGTTGATCGTGATGTAGGGCTTGTCCTTGCGCGGCGACAGTTGATGGACTCCGCTGCGAAGAGCTCTTTTCCGGTCCCGCTTTCTCCCTGGAATAGAACGGTTGTCTCGGAGGACGCGACCTTCTTGACCAGCGCCTCGACATCACGCATGACAGTCGATGTTCCGATGATCTGATTGTATCCGATCCGGTTCGCTAATTCATTGCGTAACAACGAGTTTTCTGCCAGCAGTCGCCGATTTTCGAGCGCCCGGTCGATCAGGACGCCCAGGTGATCCGGGTCAAAGGGCTTGGTCAGGAAATCGAAGGCTCCCTTCTTCATTGCGTCGACGGCGGTCTCAATCGTCCCATAGGCGGTCATGACGATCACAGGCGTTTCTGGATCGGTTTCCTTGATCGCGCTCAGGACCTCCAGACCATCCATTTCCGGCAGTTTCAGGTCAGTTAGGACCAAATCAAAGCGGGTGGCCTTTGCCTTTTCGATGGCAGAATGACCGTTACGTGCGACTTCTACGGCGTGACCTTTGCTTGTCAGTGTATCCGCCAGCATGCGGCGGACTGAGTCTTTGTCCTCGACTACGAGAATTGCAGACATGCGTTTGGCTCCCCCTCAGGTGGAACTACACACAGTGTATCGGCTCCGCCCCACATTTTCCTTACCGATGGGGGGGCTGGGGCGATACTTCGGGGGATGCAAACCAGCCCCTGAGGCCGGTCGCCCTATCGACCGTTTTCGAGGTTGGCAACCGACTATGCTTGAACACCAGCCGGGAAATGGGTATACTGGTCGGTCATCAGTGGTGAAGCGCATGGCCTTGATGGAGGAACGATGAAAGTCAAATCTTGGGAAAAAGACGGTGTGGCAATTCTCGAACCCAATGGGAAGCTCATGGGCGGCCCTGATACCGGCGAACTCGATGAAAAGCTCTATGCTCTGCTCGGACGCGGAGCTAAGAAGGTCGTGATCGACCTGGGGCAGACTGAATGGATCAATTCATCGGGCCTCTCGATCCTGATCCACCATTGGAAGAAATTCCAGGATTCAGGGGGAAATCTCCGTTTGGCCAATCTGACCCAGCGGATCGAGAAAATCCTGATCATATCGAAGCTCACCTCAGTATTCGAGTGCTACGACACGCTGGACCAGGCTCTGGCCAGCTTCAAGTGAGGAAGTTGCATCGGATGGTGTTGAGCAGCACCCCTTCCCCTTAAGGGGATTCCGTGCCTGTCACAAGGCAGCGCCCTCGGCACTGAAGGGCGGACAAGCGCCCGCCCCATCAGGGAATCGGATATTGGCCGGACCCGTCACGGCGGGCCGCGGCGGATTCGGCCGTTCTCAACAAATCCCGAGCCGTGGGGCACCCAAATACTCCGTTCTTGACAAACCGGACCGGGCACTGTAGGGTTACCATCGGTGAGAGTATTGTAAGCCGTGACGACGAGACGTTGCGGTCGGTGTTAGGGTTGTGGCCGTAGGCGGAGATGCGGGCGGTCGTGAATGGTTGCGGGACGGTGTGCCTGGCTCCAGAACAGTAAGGCGATGGCGATCATTCCTCTCAAGCGAGGATGAAACACCCGGTGGTGCCGAGGAAAGGGGGTTACATGAAGATGACGATGAATGCGAGCCGCTTACGCTGGGGTGCGCGCTCCGGACCGACGATATGGCGGGTCGGATGCACTCTCCTGTTCGGAGTGCTACTGACCCTGCTTGCTTGCAGCACGCCGACGAAGCCTAAGCCGGTCCATTATCGGCTGCTGGTCGCTGGTCCCAAACCTGTCTGGAACGCGTGGGGCTTTTACGTCTACGACGCTGAGACCGACAGCCTGATCGACAGTGTCATGGCCTGCGGTGGTGGGTACATCAGTGCAAATCCCGAAACGCCATACGCAGCGGTTTCATGCATGGACGACAGTTGCTTCAGGTTCCTCGAAACGAATCACTTCACTGCTGCAGGCCAGAACTGCGAAATGGGAGATGCCTACCCCGTACAAATCGATCGCATGGTCGTAGGCTTGCGGGCTCTGTTTGGCGTGCCCAGCAATAGTGTGATCCTAGCCGAACTTCCGGGCGGTAGCAGCGTCTTCTATGACACGCTCTTCAGCGAAACAGAAGTCGATTCGGCGCATGTCATCGCTATCGAGTTCGAAAAGGTCAGTCATCGAGCAGGGCTGCTGTACGGCACAGTTGAATACGGCCGGGGCCGAAGGGAGAGACGGGACTTGATCGCCTATGATTTCAGGCAACGCCGCGTCCAGGGGCCCTGGCGTGTCAATCTCTTCAACCAGGACTCCGCTGCGGGGTATGTGTCCCGCTCTTTTGACGTACATCCTGATGGGCGAAGAGTCTACTTCGTGACCTCACTGCAAGAGGGTCCACGCCTGGTCTGCTACGACAT
>JAGVEK010000323.1 GCA_020058315.1 Candidatus Zixiibacteriota bacterium | reverse complement strand
GCGCCACATTGCCATTCTCTGTTCCACGCTATTCTGTCCTCCACGCGGACCTTGGCTCGGCAGGATTGGGTAATATCCATCGATCACTCAAGACGACGAACTGATCACTGGGTGCCGCAGCGAAGCATACAACCAGCCATGCAATAATGACTTGCACGATTCGAACCCCAGATGGTGCTGAGCGTGGAACACTCCGTCGTCACGCACTGGCCTGACCGTCCCAGTGAATTCTGCGCAAAAACCCCGCGAAGCACGAGATTTCGCTTGACAAAATCGTCCGTCTCGATGTGGTTTCTATGATGTAAACCCGGCCGTCCCTCTAATGGTGGGGGAGGTCGCTCGTCCATTACAACCGCACCACGAAGGAGGATCTGCATGAGGAGTTCATCCATCCATCCGCGCTACCGGTGGCTGCTTGCTGGTATCGCTCTCATCCTGGTGATCGGAATCTGGGGCTGCTCAGGCACGGATGACTCGCCGCTGGCCCCAACGGCGACTATTGATAATGGACTTCAGGGTCAGTTGACCCCCAAGTTCCAGTCTGTGATGGCCATTCAGGATCGTAACACCCCGGCCCTCATGGCCAAACGGGATGTCATTGGCACCGCCACGACGCTCGATGACAGCGGCGAGCCTGCCATCATGCTCCTTGTGACCTCCCAGGAGGCAATGGACGTTGCGCCCAAGACCATCGAAGGCGTTCCGGTCAAAGTCGTTCTGACAGACAAGATCGTCGCTATGGGCACCGCCGCTGTCAGTCACACGGCCATACAGGCCCCGCCGATCCAGCTTGGCACATCAGGCGGCTGGCGCTATGATCTCGCCAATGGCTACTGCTGCGGCGGCACGATAGGCTCCCTGATCAGCGTTGGCGGCACGCAGCGGGTACTCAGCAATTACCACGTCTTCGAGGCCGACATCGTCTCCGGCGGCAACGGCATCGTGGCAACCACGGGAGATCCCATCATTCAACCGGGACTGATTGACGTGAACTGCGCTGCCACGGGTGCCCAGAATGTGGCGACGCTTGTCAAGACCAGTTCGTTGCCGAGCACTAATGTCGATTGTTCGAGCGCCAACGTCATCAGCGGCATGGTGAGCCCGACGGGATCGATCCTCGAGATCGGCGTGATCAAGTCCGGAACGGGTATCGCCGCATTCGTCGGCCAGTTGGTCAAGAAGAGCGGCCGCACGACCGGGCTCACGCGCAGCAAGGTCAGCGGCTTGAATGCAACCATCAGCATCACGTACGAAAACGAGTGCGCTGGTGGAACGGCCTTTACCAAGACATTCACCGGACAAATCCTGGTTGCGAATAAGGCGAGCAAGTTCCTAAAGGGCGGCGACTCGGGATCGTTGATGGTCGAGGATATCATCACCAGCCCGAGGGCGATTGGCCTGCTGTTCGCGGGCAGCAACTCCATCGCGATTGCGAATCCGATCGGTCCGGTCTTGACCTTCCTGGGTGGCACGATGGTCGGGAACTAATTGATTATCGATTCAGGCCCTTACCTTAGAAACGACGTCATGAGCCCGTTCCTGATCTTGTATCAGGGACGGGCTTTTTTCATGCGGATTCAGCTTGGATGAGTGGATGCGTTCACGCAGATTAGGGGAAGAGTTGCGGCGATATGGAACAGCAGGAACGGACTCTTGGGCGCTTGGCGGCGGTGATGGTTCTGCGACTGACTATTGCCCGCGCGCCTGGCGGATCGCCCTCCCGTACTGAACGGGAAGGAGTATTCTGCAGAACCATCACGACCGTGATCTTGGCCCTGATACTCTGCGGCGCCAATGCCTGCGGACCTCCGAAAGCACGCGAGGACACCATGCCAAAACGCGATATCAACGTTGTGATGGAGGCTCACGTCAACGAACTGATGGCGATCCCCGGCGTGGCGGGCATTGCCATCGGCGCGCTCGATGACGGGACGCCATGTATCCTCGTGCTGGTTGTCAAGGAGTCAGACGAACTCGACCACAAGATCCCCAAGACGCTGGAGGGGCACCCGGTCCGCATCTTCGAAAGCGGCGAGATCAAGCCAATGAATAGCAAGTGACCTGGGGCCACTTCATGACCACCTCAGGCGTGGTGCCACGGGTCTTCAGACCCGTGGCACCCACACTCGCAAGAGATCTTGAGGTTATGAAATGGCCTCTACCAGGCGATCCCCGGCTTGCTGAACAATGCGTGGAGTACCCTTCTTTCCTCGAGGTTTGCGCGTTCGGCCCAGATATCAATAGGATTGAGGTCGTCGGTGAGCACCGGGATCCCGGCGGTGTTCACTTGAAAGCGGTTGTCCCAAGCGTGCGCCCGATCGTATTCGGGAGTGAAGCGATCCCGTGGACCCGGCGGCTCCTCCTTGAGGTTCAGCGCGCGATTCGACGCCAGAAGCACGAAACTCCCAAACTGGTCCGGCGGCTCGGCGATGGGGAGCACGGTGACATGCTGAAACTGCTGATTCGCCGTCGCGACCAGCGAGCGGATCAGCACATCGTCCCAGCCCACGGCCTCGATGTTCATGGCGAGAATCCCTCCGGGCACAAGACGGGATCGGATCAGGGCGAGCGCTTCAGTGGTCACCAGGTGGAACGGGATGGGGCTGCTTCCAAAGGCATCCATCACGATCAAATCGTATCTCTTGTCGTGGGTGATCAGGAACCGGCGCGCATCCATCTCATAGACTCTTGCTTCGTCGCGCAAGAGCCCGAAATACGCTCGTGCGATCCTGGTCACGACCGGGTCGATTTCGATGGCGTCCACGTGCCAGCCACTGCCATAGTATGACTTGACGACGGAAGCTCCACCCATTCCCACCAGCAGCATCTCTCCAGGCTGGTCGAAAAACCCCTTGGCGATATCCAGGACGTTGATGTCCTGAGACCGCGTTTGCCACGTCTGGGGGTCGATGATGCCGCGTGTGTCCCCGTTGAGAAGCATGTACCGCAGGTCGCCAAGATCGACAACGCGGATCTCTCCATACGCGCTCTGCTTGACAGCCATCAGCTCATTGTCCGGATCGGTCATCTCTGCCGGAGCCACCCGATACACCAGTATGCCCGCAGCCGCCAATGCGAGCAGTGCCGCGGGCGCGAGTTTCCGCTTGTGCTGGATGGCAAACCCGAGAATTGACGTCGCGACGAGCACGAAGCTGATCAGGAAGAGCGAGCGGCAGACGCCCACATTGGGGATGAGGAAGAACCCGGTGGTGATGGCGGCGGCGACACTTGAGATCGTGGACACCCATAAGAGGCTTCCCGTGGTGCGTCCGACCACCTCCAGACTTGACGCCTTAAGACGGATCGCATACGGGATTACCATCCCCAAAAGGGCGAGTGGCGGAAAGAACAGAATCGTCGCCGTGACGAGAACTGCGGCGCGTAATCCCGCTGATTCGGAGGCCGCGAGCACAGGCAGCCGTAACCAGGGAACAATCACGATCCAGACCCCGGCTGCGCCGATAACGAACGCGAAACGGCCGAGCCTGGGCCCGCGATCAGCCCAGCGTCCGCCGATCGCGTAGCCCGCACTCAGCGCAGAGAGCGTAACCGAAATCAGTGCGGACCAGAGATAGAGGCTTGCCCCGTAGAATGGCGCAATGACTCGCGTGCCGAGCAATTCTATGGCCAGAACCGATGCTCCGCTGACGATGACGGCCAAGTAGATGTAGAAATTCATCATGACTGTCGTGCCTCCCTGGTTCGATCGAGCGCTCCGGAGTGCGGCGATTACGTCAGGCGGACCAAGTCCCCGCGAGACTCGCAAACCATAATACAATTCCGGTCGGCTGGCTTCAAGCTCTCCCTCACCGTCAGATTGGGGATCGACCTCCATACAATTGGGTCCAGAGCCACGTCCGAAGTAGCCCAGATGAGCCAACTGGTGCCGGGAGCGTCCGAGGTTTTCCACCCTCTATTGCGCTTGATTTTGGTGAGATGGATGAGTATACTTCTGCTTGATAAATCCCTTCCCGCCCGATTCACG
>JAGVEK010000124.1 GCA_020058315.1 Candidatus Zixiibacteriota bacterium | reverse complement strand
TCTGACTGGTCCGAGGCCCGAAAAGGGGGCAGGTAGCTCAGTTGGTAGAGCAACGGACTGAAAATCCGTGTGTCGGCGGTTCAACTCCGCCTCTGCCCATTCTAATCGAAATGCGATGATCGCACGTAAGTGCTTGTGAAGACGATGGTTCGGAGCCATCGACTTCGAGGCATTGGGGCGTCATCGTCACATCACGCTTCCTAGGCCTGCCGGTGTTTACACTGGTTTTACACTGTGCTTGGGAGGCACCAGAATGGTACGGGTCTCGAAGTTTCGAAGGCCAAACGGCTATTGGTACGTGCGTTACTGGATCGGGAGCGACCCGGTCGACGAGTCGGCACGGACAAAAAGCGAGACCGAGGCCGAGCGTTACCGGGTCCGGCGGGATGTCGAAATCAATGCCGGCATCCAACCGATCAAGCATTCTGACCTTGACTCGCTGATCATTCGGTACCTCGAAGCGCTCCCACCCGGGACCTCCGCCAGCCATCGCCACGAGAGCAGGAGGATTCTGGAGGGCTTCCTGGAAATCTGCGGCCGAAAACGGAGAGACGGCACCTACAGGCTACGTTCCGAGCACCTGTCGCCCGAGTTAATCGATCGGTTCATTACCCGCCGCCAGAAAACTCAGCTGCACAGCGGCCTCCGGATTGATGCACGACTTCGCCGCATCGTTCGCCGCCTGCCGATAACGAACGTGACGCTCCGAAAGGAGCTCCGCTACCTGTCAGGTTTCTTCAACTGGTGTTGCCGGCAGCGCCCCCGGTACCTGCCGGAGAATCCGATCCCGCTCTCCAACGCCGCCAGCATCAAGAGCGACGCAAAGCCACATTTCATGATTACCGACGAGGAACTCCGGCGGCTCCTCTCGGCTTGCAGAACACCCCGACAGTACTTGTTTCTCATGTTGGGCTGGTGGACCGGCGGACGCCGCGGCGAGATCCGAGCGCTGCACTACTATCATTTCGACTTTGATGCGCGCACGCTCGACATGCAGCACTTCAAGAACAACATGTTCTGCGTGCTTCCCGTTTCCGAGGAAATCATCACGATTGTCAAGCAGTTGTACGAACAAGCTCAGGAAAGCGATCCGTTGTTCCCGAACGACCCGCTTTCACATCAGGCGTTCGCTCACCTTTGTCGCGAGGCTGGGGTTCGACATCATCGTTTTCACGACTTCCGTATCTCCACCAGCATGAAGATCAAGAGCGGCGGCTTTGATGCGAGTTTGGCGGCTCTTTGGGTCGGTAATCAGGCAACGACCAACCGAGTTCACTACACAGATCTGACAGCGGTTGCCACCCGAATCGGGTCGCTTCTGGAAGTCCCTGGCCTGCCGCCCGTGCCATGGCAAAACGCTTGACGCAGGTATCGGGGTAGATGACCTTGCCGCCATAGTAGTCCTGAAAGAACGGCGGCCCAACGAGGCCGCTCGTCTCCTTCGTGCGCCGCCGCCAGTCTTCCAGCGTGCGCGTGCTCACTTTGATGTAGCGGGAGACCTCGCTGGCGGAAAGAGGACGGAACAACTCGGGATTCTGGTGAATCGGGTTTATGATCATGATCGGCTACGCCATTTCAAATTCGCGTCACCCTGATGCCCACCAACTCCATCAACCTCTGCCGCAGATCGTCGCCGCGGACCTCACTTGCAAGTTCCGGGATGCGATACTCAAAGACCTCGGCAACGGTGTGGAGTTGGTCCTGATGAAGCACGAGCTCACAAGTTCGAAGGTTTTCGTAGGACTGACCCTCGGCGAGCAGCAGTGCAACTGCCAGTGCGAAGAGCTCACCCTCCGTCGGCGCCTTGAACCTTGATTCCGATCGCGCGAGCGGCGTGTCCGAGAGATCCCATTGGAGTGTCACGGCATGACTCCTACTTCCGACAGCCTTCGGAAACTCGGCTGCATCCGCAGAACCGGGTTCCACGTCGTTTCCGTCCACTCGATCGTCGTTGCTTGCGCCATGAGTTGCCTCCGCGAAGAAAATCGTTCACCTGAAGGTATTATTGAGAACAGGCGCTGTGCGGCGGTGTCGTGAGGCTGATTCTTGGGTGACGGACAATCGAATGAAACTTAGCACGCGTCACGGAGCATCCTTCTTGGGTTGCTCCGCGGCAGCGCGATTGCTGGCTCCATCGTCCGCGTTTTCGCCCGTCGACTTCTGTTGCTTCAGGGTCACGTATGCGAATGCCTCATTCGCCACCAGCACAAGTTTGGGTAATTCGTCCGGACGGAAGTAGCTTGTTGTCCGGTGTTGGCCGTCTGTAGGATCCCAGAAGATTTTTTGTATCTGGATCGAGAAACTATCCCAGCTCCGTCCGTCGCGTTTGATCCGCTCGGGCCAGATGCTTGCGTGTACTGGGCCTGCCTTGAATTCTATGATGGGTCGATTGGATTGAGGCATCTTTTGGTCCTTTCTTTGCGTGGGGCTTCCACCGTGATGGATGTAGGAACGGCGCCGGTGATCTTGTCGATCCAGCGGCGGTCATCCTCGTCCGGGAAGCCGGTCTCCATCTGCGACGCACCGTCGGTTGCGATTTCAACCAGCGGCGTGGTGGACACCGCGTCCTCGAGTTCGTCGCGGTAACGATCGGTGAGGGCGTGGACGGTTTGATTGCTACTGCCGCGCCAACGGCTGCCGTCTCCGTGCAGCGATTGGATGTATGGCCCCGCTATCAGCAAATCAATCGAGGCGAGGAAGCGCTGCACGGCGGCCAGCCGCGACGCAGCCAGGACCTCGAACCGATAGCCGGTGAAGACGACGACGGTCCGTCCGCCGTTCTGGATGGCCTGCGCCAGCAAAACGCACGCTTCCGCCTGTTCAAACGGCTCTCCGCCGGAGATGGTGATGCCGTCGGTGTCCGGTATTTGAAGAAGGTGCAGTGCGAGATCCTTGGGATCGGTGAGCCGCATCGGCCTGTGCGGATGGGTGTGCGGGTTGAAACATCCCGGACAGCCGATAGTGCAGCCTTGAACCCATACAACCGAGCGCAAGCCGGGCCCGTTGACGCGGGAGCGCTCGCACACATCGGCAATGTTGAGCAGAATGCGCTGCATGCCTAGACCTCCCGGATGTCAAAGACAATTCTTTCGTTCTGGACACCGGCCTGCAGTAACCTTCCCTTGCGAAGTTGATGCTCGTGGTCGAAAAGGAACCTAGCCAGGGGGTTCATCAACTCGGACTCAAGGGCGTTGCCAACATCGCGGCCGCCCTGGTCGGTTCGCGCAGACCGCAGAATGTGGGCGGACACCTCGGGAGCGAGCCCAAAGCGAATGCCGTGGCGTTCCTCGAGCATCTCGCGTAGTGGAGCCACCTGCTTGTCAAGAATCGCTTGGCGGAATCCATCGTCGATGATGGGGTTGAAGACGACGATATTTCGGCCGAGGCGGCTGAAGGTTTCGGGGCGTCCCAGTTCGACCTTGAAATGGCGCTCCACCGCGTTGCGGAAGTGCAGATTCATCGCATCCCAGTCAGCGCCGACGGGCACATCGCGGGCGCCGATGTTGCTGGTGAAGATGATCACCGACTCGGAAAAGTAGACGGTTTCCCCGTGACCGTCGGTCAGACGCCCGTCCTCGAGAATCTGAATGAATTTGTCGAGGATTTTGGGGTGCGCCTTCTCGATCTCATCGAACAGCAACACGCAGAAAGGGCGCTCGCGGACCTTGTTGGTGAGTTGACCGCCTTCCTCAAACCCGACATAACCCGGCGGTGCTCCAATGAGACGCTGGTCGCTGTGCTCGGCGCTGTACTCGCTCATATCGAAACGGATGCATGCCGATTCATCCCCAAAAACTAGTTCCGCAAAGGCTTTGGCCAGTTCGGTCTTACCGACGCCAGTCGGTCCCACGAAGAAGAGCGTGCCTTTGGGCTTGCACTGTTTGCGGGAGTGAAAGAGACCGGCCAAACCCAGCTTGGCGCGGATGATCATGGTAGCGACCTTTTCGACGGCCTCATCCTGGCCAATGACTCGGCGCTTGAGAAGCTGCTCGGCCTGGCTGAGTTTCTCTCGGTTGAGTTCTTCCCAGGGCGAGCGCTGGTCTCCGAAGCGATAGAGATTCAGCAGTCGATCCGGTGGTAGAGGCTCTTCCGTGCAGAGTGAAAGACTCAGCAGCTGGCGAAGGTCCACGGCGGTTAGCTGATCGGTCAGGTCTGAGAAGTGTTCTGCCAATTGTTCGCGGCTTTGGGCGACGGACGAGCCGTCGGAGCGGCGCGTCTCGGACGTCTTGCATCGAACGTCGTCGAAATGCTTCGCAAAGAAGTCTCTTCGCTCTGGGCGCGAAGGTGAGGGAACGGAGATCAAACGCACGCGGGGGTCTCCCTGATAGAGGAGGGGCGGGAGTTGACCAAGGTGAGCGGTCAGGAAGATGACCACGCCGCGGTTCTGCCGGAGTCGATCGCTATCAGCGGGTATGACCGGCCCGCCCACCAAGGCCTTGGCAAAGTCGAGCATCCACAGGCGGTTTTCGTCGCCCAGAGCTCCGGGTTGGTCCATGATGAGGTGGGTCCAATCGAGGATGAGCGCGAGCCGCTCGCGATCGGATTCAAAGACGGCCCGTGCGGCGGCCATCAACTCACGCGGCTGGGCATAGAGCCCCGACGCTGGAGCGGGAGCACTGGTTCCAGTTCTACCCGCTCCCATGTCGTAAGCCGTGCCGCCGGGCTGCGCCGGTTGCGCTCCGGCCCGACTGACGGCTTCCTGAAAGCGCTGCGCGGCCCGCGAATCGGAGAAGCTCACGCCGTCGGCGCGGTCCCAGCGGGTGACGATGGTGAAGCCATAAGATGGATCTCTCGTCAATTCGCGTACGAGCCGTTCCGCCAGAGTGACATGTTGGCGTTCCGGGGGGTCATAGAACTCGTCCCGAACGTTGCCAAAGAGAATCACGCCCCGGCGGATCCGAACCTCGCGAAGGGCCGTTCGCAGCCACTGCGGGTGTGAATCATTGTTCTTGTTTGGATCCATGGTCATCCTTTCAGCGGCCAACGCCGCCGGTAAGTCCGTGGGAACGATTCAACGCTCCCTTGCTGAGCCGGTCCGGGTTCTTCCAGGTCACCTGGGTGGGACCGAGGAGAACGTCGCATCGTTCCTGGAGCTGCTTTTCCACCTGGGCCAGTTCCTTGGCGCACGACTGACCTTCGTAGCCTTCGAAGTCGAATTGCAGCCCCCCGTCGACATGCACGTTGAAGCGGGCCATGCGGCCGGAGGGAAGGCGGCCGGTTAGGACGACCACGCCGCCGTTCTTCTCAGCTTCCGCCAGACGCGGCCCGTCAATCACGAAGCCCATGCCGGTGAGCGTCGCGAGGAGCCCTCGAACCACTTCTCGCCGGACGGTTTCGTCGAAGTTGGCCTTGCCGGTCTCTTCCAGAAGTTGCTCCGCGGTTGCTGCCGCCGATTCGGCTTCCTGGAGGCGACCGCTCTGCAGAGCAATGCTCGCCTGTTTCACTGCAAGGTTGACGCTGCCAAGTGAAGGGGACTCGCTTGCAGGACTGGTCTTTCGTTCGGTCTCAGCGCGGGAACGAATGTCCTGAAGTCGAGCCGAAAGGGCTGCCTGTTCGCGACTCCACTTCGAGGCCGCGACCTGGGCGTCGGCGATGGCCGCATGCAGGCGTTTCTGGCGGGCTCGGACCGCTTTCAACGTCGCGTCCGGCGCCTTTTCGATCTGCGGCACCAATTGCCTTAGCTCCGCCTGGATCTTGCGCAGGGCCGGCGCCGCGGCCTGTTGAATCGCCGCGTCTCGCAGTTCGACAATGGTCTTCTTGCATTCCTCGATCATGGTTGAGGCCTGTGTGCGGACTCGGCCCAAGCGCATGTTCTCCAACCGTTCCCTTGAGAGCTGCACGTTTCTCCAGCCGTTGAGGCTCATCTTCTCGTCTCCTTTGTTTACTCAACTGTTCCTTGCACTCGTGATCACGTTCTTGCCGGTGCCTGGTGAAACCTTCCCCGCGCCGGCTGGAGGAACGACCTGTTCCAGCTCGCGCTTCGGCAACTGCAATCTAGTCCAAAGAGCGGTGAGCTCCCTGACTTGGGAATGATGTTGTGCTTGCGCGGAGTCGATCGCTGGCGAGATCGCACGCAGCGCTCGGACGGCTCTTCTCTGAAAGGCAGGCGGTCGTTCCGCGAGCATGGCCTCGCTCGCTTCGAGCCATGTGCAGAGCGTCTCCAGGTCGGTCACGGGAGGAAGAGCCTCCCACAGCCAGCGAGCACACTGTTCGCGTTGGGCCTGCGACAAACTCATTCCGGAGAGAAGTCGCGTTGCTTCGGCTGCGGCCAGCGGAAGATCGGCATTCCCGTTGGCCAGGCATGCACGGAGTGTTTTGCGGAACGCGGCGCATTGAGCCACGGGTTCGAAGCCGGGCCAATGCCGGACCACCAGGACACCCAGGGCGAGGAGTCGCTCCAGAGGGGCGCTATCCACGGTGGTGGCCGCGGTCTTCACTAGCCGGCTGAGGCGATTCACGACCTCCGTCGGGGGAATGAGGTCGATACCGAAGGGAAGAAACGCTTCCCACGTGCCGGGAGAGGTCGAGAAGCTTTGCTCACACGACGACCACCAGCTCTCCAGGGCCTGCGCGAACCAACCTCCCGGTGGCGCCTCGTGCGGTAGAACGCTCTGCCCCCAGCGGGCCCATTGGACCAGCGTCTCTAGGTTCTCCACACGGGAACCGGCAGAAGCCAGCTCCCGGTTGCGGCGGCTCCAGAGCTCTAGGTCTGCGGTCAGCGCGAACTTGACGAAGAGTTGACGTGGATCTGATTCGTCCAGCCCGTCGACGAGGGAGGCGGCGGTCGACTTGCGCAGGCCTGGAACGACGGCAGATTGAAGAGTGGAGGCAATGCGCAGGACCGAATCGCCGCCGCCAGTCTTCGCAAATGCCACCCAGTCGAACCGAAGCCCCCGCGTGCCATCGATGATTAGCGTCACCGCGGCGTGCGATTCGCTGCCGGCAGGCGACCAGACGAATCCGGGGCCGGCATTCGCGTGGTCGAACCACTGGAGCTGGGAATCACCGGCTGCGTGGAGATAGCAGCGTACGCCGCGTGATGCGGCGCGATCGATTGCCTCCTGCACACCCGGCAGCTCCAGTAAACCGCTATGTACGAGGATTTCCCGGTCGGCTTGGTCGATGAATCGGCAGGCGGATTCCGCGACGCGATCCGGGGCAATGAGGGTACAAACGTGCGTCCGCCAGGATGCCGCCGACATCGGAGTTTGCATGGGCTCCACAAGATCGGTGGTTGAGGGAGCAAGCACATTTATGACCGTTGCCAGGTTCTCAAGGGGCCATTTGCCACGGCCCGGCGTGCCAGGCTCGGCAGCCAAGGCAAGCCGGCCCGAGCGATGAACCCACATCGAGAGCTGAACTGGAAGCCAGACGACGGAGCCGAGCGCCTCGCGAACCGTGGCGCTCAGGATACGCGAGTCATTCTGGTGAAAGATCTCACCCTGCGCCTGGCACAGACCGCGGACACGATCCAATCCCAACGTAGTCGTGCGTGACGGAAGCGAATCGGCTGGGAAGAGGTTTACACGTGGCGCTGGCAGGCAGTCGTCCGGTGGGATTGGTAGGTGTTCGCCCGTCACGGCGTCGAGATGGAACAGAACGCCTGGACGCTCTAGGGGTCCTTTAAGGCGGCCGTGGCGGAGCCATTCCTGCCCTTGCACCGTCAGCCGGCACGACGCCAGTTCCACAGCCTCCGCGGCAAACTGTTCCACCGCGCCTTCCTCAAGAAGCCGGGCCAGGGTTTCGCGAAGGAAGATCTCATCACCGACGCCCAGTTCCTCGACCACCTCTTGCATCGCTGGCATGGCGCCCGCGAAGTCATCCAGTATGCGGAGCACCGCCCACTCCAGAGGGGTGAGCTCCGTGGGGCTTCCAACCTCCAGCTCCAAGCAAACTTGTTCGATGGGCCAGTCGACCTCCGCGGTAAACCACAAGAGATGATCACGGCTTTCGGTCTCGGTGAGACCATCATGCGATAATCTGATGGGCATAGCGTCGTCCTCCCAAGCGTTGCACCAATTCGAAAATGTTTCGATAGACAGCGACCCGACGGGGCGGACCGCCATTCACGGAGGGCAGCTCGATAATGGCGTCGCGGAAGGTCCGCTCGGAACCCACGATGACCAGCAGCTGCTGGGCTCGCGAAAACGCCACATTGATCCGCTGGTAGCGCTTGACGTACTCCCCGCCCCGCAATTGGGGCCGCGCACGCACCAGGCTGACGATCACAATGGCCCGCTCCATGCCCTGAAACCGGTCCACGGTGTTGCAACGCACGTCGAGGGCCGACAGGGCATCGGAGTCTGCCGCGGTGAACGCCGCGATTCGTTGGCGAAGGAGTTTCAGCTGCGCGCCGTAGAAGGTAATCACACCCACCGGTTTACGAAGTGCGATGTCCAGTCGATCGCCCGGGCGCACAACCTCCTCCGGTCGAACGCCCCGTCCGTGGCGACGGACCATGCGTTGGTCAAAGGCTTCCGCGAGTGTTTCCGGCGGGATGGTCGGCAGTTCCCCCGCGAGCCATTCGCGCATGCTCAGCCCCACATGCGATGGCCGCGCCTCCAGCTGCTGCCTCAGGCCATAGCCTCGTTGGCGTGCCGCTTCGTCCAGACGACGCAGCAGTTCCGCAATCAGGTCGGCCTCCAATGGGTTCGATTTGGACGTTCCGACCTGGACCTCCATCCGATCGCGCCCGCGGGCGTCCCTCGTAGAGTCGATCCACAACACGTGATTGGAGGGCTCCAGCAGCGTTCCACCCCGGCGATCCTTGATATACAGGTAGTGTCCGCGCCGTTCGCCCAAGGCCTTGTCACCGCCGGCGGACTGAAGGCGACCGTCATAGAAGGGATTGAACACCCCCATGATGTGGGGATGCGGGCGGTACCCTACGGTCAGAAAGTGCCGCAGGGCTTCGGGCGCCTTTTCGAAAAGCTCCCCAAAGTAGCTGGCGGTGACCAGCGCCTCGAACCGTCGAGACTCCTCTGCTCCAAGTAGGCCATCGTCGGCGATTTCGGCGAAGATCTGCTCATCGTCCCGATAGGTGGGAGACAGCTGCTGGTGGTCGCCGACGGGGATGACCTTGCGACCCAGAAGCATGGGCATAAGCAGCTCGATCGGCGTGGCTTTGCTGACTTCGTCAATGATGACCACATCGAACGGCTCAAACTGGGGGTTCTCATAGAGATCGCGCTGACCGGCCTCGTTGCAAGTCAGACCAAAGACGTTGGCGTGTCGAATGTAGAGGGCCCGAAGCGATGACCGCTCTGCGGCGCTGGGATCGCCGATACGAGTCAGCCAGTCTTTTTGGATGGATTGCCAGCGCCGCGACCGTTCCATCGCGGGTTGCTGATCGGCGAGCCAACGATGAAAAAGCAGCCGGCGTGACTCCAAGTGCTCGGTGCGGATCGGCGGTATGTCCTGCGGGGGGTCCGATTGAACCATGGGCACTTCTGCCCATCGAGCGCGCCAGCGATCATGCAGATCCGCCAGTCGAGTCTGCGATTGCCTGATGCCCTCGGACGCATCCTCGACCCGGCCCTCGAGTTCGACTTGGTGTTCGCGCGCCGCATTCAAGTCCCCCATGCAGACCATTCGCCGATCGGCAAGGGACTGTGCTACACCCGATGTGATCGTCCCGAGTCGAGACACGTGGTCGTCAAACGCCGCGCGGATTCGAGCAGGAAGCGTCTGCGCAAACTCCGCCAGCGATTCGAGCAGCGTCAGCCATCGAGGCTCGGCCTGAAGAGACGACGAAAGCTCGTCCAGTTCGTGAGGCAGCGAAGCTTGAAAGACGACCTGAAGGATGCTGCGTACCTGCCGGGTCAGCGGCGCCCATTGTTGATCACGGAGTTGGTGGATCTGGCGGTTGATCTGCGCCACCCGGGCGAGGTCCTCGGGATTCTCGGAATCGAGCAGACGGGCCCTTTCCGCCTGAAGTTGGACGAATTCGCGCTTCTCTCCCTCCCCGATCGCGCCGGACTGGCTGCGACAGAGCGCCGCTCCCCTGAGTATTGCCTCAAGAAGCGTTTCGCACGCCTGGGAGACGAGAACTGCATGCTGCAGAACCTCCGCCGACCCAGTCAGGGCATCGGTGGAGGTCGGCCATGTTGGTTGCCACGGTAGCCCGTGGGCCGTGCCGCGGGCCGAATCAGCCGCCTCGACGAGCGCGAGAGCTACCGGCGTCTCGGCAAGCAGCTGCAGCTCGGGCGGCGCCAGGGAGGGCTCCACGAGCCAACGACGGAATTCATCGAGGACCTTCTGCCGACGTTCCATCTCGGCGAGTTCTTCGGTACGCTGACGAACAACGCCTGCGGTCGTCTCGAGTTCGGCTCGCAGGGACTGGAGGGTCTCCTCACGGGATCGAAGTTCGGTCTGCTCCCTGTCTGTATCGGCCAGGACATGGCCGAGCGTAATAAGGGCTCCCTCTGCTTCTCGGATGCGGCGTTCAAGCTCCGTTCGTTCCTGGAATCGCCGCTCCACCGTCTCAGCTATGGCTAACAGCCACCGCTGGACTGCGGGAATCTCCAGCAGCTCTTGACCTTCTTCGCCGATGTACTGCGGTTTGCCCACCCGCAGGGGGCGCACGTCGGCCCGGAGTGGGAGACGGGACAGGGCGTTGTCCACCGCGAGGTTGGTTTGCGAGGAAACCAGTACACGATGGCCACGCCGCGCCAGCAGGAAACAGATCGCGGCGATCACGGTCGTTTTTCCCGTCCCCGGCGGGCCTTGAAGCAGAAAAATCTCCGGCGCCGCAAACGCCTTGTTGACCGCCTCGCGCTGTTCCGCATTCAACCCGGCCAGCCACGGTTCGTCCGCACAGACGTCCGGCACTTCGTCTGGAAGGGCAGCCTGTTGGATGTCAAACATCCAGGCCGCGAGGTAGGCGTTGAAGCTCGGCCCCCTTGCCAGGCGCTCGATCGCTCGGCGCTCATTCTTGAGAGGTCGCAGCTCACCTGCCACTGAGGTGAGAAGGAATCCCTCCGGTGGAAGCGCAAGGCGCGGCTCCTCGACCGCAATCGTCAGGTCAAATTGTCGCAGCCCATCGCTGGCATCGCGCGAGGCGGGAACGGGGGTAATGTCGATGAGCTTACCGAGTTTGATGAACGTTCTGCTGTCCGGTCGAGGCTGCCAGCGCTCGGGGGATTCCGAAGCAGAAAGCGCTGCCGCAAGCAAAGGACCGCCGCGAAGGCGACCTGCGATGCGGCGCTCGTTGCCTGTGGTCTTGATACGCAGGTGCAGGCGTTTGGCGCCGAGGTATTCGACGCTTTCGTAGCGAAGCGCGAGTCGGCCCAGATGGGCGAGCTTCTCGCAGCGGCTGAGGTACTCTAGCCACGGGGCGAGGCGCGTATCCGTCAGGGTCCGAAACTTCGGCAGCGCGGCCAAAGTCTCCAGGTCCGGCTTGGTCATCCACTCCTGGACTGAATTGACATGCACGGGGCCCGCCGCAAATCGCTCAAAGGAGCGGCGCGGGACATGGGGAACCAGCCGGAAGTCATCGATCACCAGGCGAGCCTGCTTCCGAAAGGCAAGGAATGCCGGGGCCCATCGGCCGGCGGCGAAGGTGCTTGCTGCGGGTCCCTCCGCCGGAGGCCGGATCAGCCAGCGGGGATGGCCGTTGGCGGCGACGTTGCTGATGATGGCGGTGCCGGGCAACCCGTTTGGCCAGACCCGTTCCACATAGGCGGCTGCGAGATGGTCAGCGCCGTTCAACTGCAAAGCCTCGCGGTTGGCACGCAGAAACTTATCCAACCGTTCGCCAAACACCTCCCGCCGCTGCTCGAAATCCAGGCAGAGTCGCTCCACGGGAATCACTGGGCCGTCCGATGGGCTCTGTTCGGCCGTGACTTTGGAGTCGTTCACAGGCATCGCTGACGTTGCTCCCACCTTCGATCCAGGACTGATGCTGTGCATCCGTTCATGGCTTGGAACGCCAGGTCTTGAGTACATAGACCACTGCTATCAGAACGAGCCCCATCACCGCCGTCTGTGTGTATCTGCTCTCCCCTCGACGTGAGACGTGCAGTGCCTCCGTCACGTCACTCCAACTGAACGTGGGGCCAGGGAGGTGATTGATGAGCCAGACAGCGCACAGAATTGCGAGGGGCACCAAGACGAATTCCCAACGAAACGATCTGCGCCGCCGCGGAACCGGCGGCAGGAGCTGTGGCTGCAGCGGCGTCGGCAGCTGAGGCGCGTTCTGATACCCGGGCGCGAATTGAATGTTCTGTCTGGCCATAGGTAAATCCAAGAAAGCCATTGTTTCCGTCTGATCGCGCGACACTTATATCATGACGACATTCACGCGTGTCGTACATTCATCGTGTCCGTCTGAGATTACCCGGTAGGGCTCAAAGGAAAGTGACGCGACGCTTGCGCAGTAATGATTTCCTGGAAGCTCAGATCGTCGGTCACGGCGATGTCAGCCGCAGATCATCAACTGCAGGTTGGACAGCGTCATACTGTGGCTATGTCCGGCTGTTGGGCACTAGCAAAAGGAGCGCAACGTGGGGAGACAGATTCTCTTAACCGTGGAAGGCGAAACGCCGCTCCGCGATGGCAACTGGTACGAGGTCGGGCTCGTAACTGCCGAGGTATTGAAGCGGCAGAAATGCGTGGAAGTCACCCTTCGACACGGCAAGGGCGAGCACGAAGGACGGTGCCATGTCGTCCAGTTGGCCCTACCAATTCGGCCGCATGGGATCACCGCCGAGTTCTTCCGAGCTTGTGGTTTGGAGGTGTCCGAAGGGACAACGGTCCGTCCTTCGGAGGTCGTCGGCAGAACGCTCGAGGTGCGCTTCCAGTCGGATCCCAACGGGACAGCTGTCGTTTCCGCGTTCCGCGGTCACGACCAGGAGAAACCTCGATGAACAATTCCCAAGAACAGAAAGCTTCAGAGGGACCGAGAAGGACGCCCGCCGAGATCGCCGCGCTGGTGAGGCTGTACGTCCGGTCCTTCATTGTAATTGTGTACTGGGTAATCCTGGGACTGATTGCGGCCGCCGGCGGCGCCGTCGTCCTGGCTGGCGCGTGGTGGGCGCTGCGGCAGATTCGAAGCGCCCTGGGTTTCTAGGAGGGCAAACAGATGCCTCAGCCACAAGGATCGATGAGTCGAGAGGTTCGCTCGATCATCCGGGACCGCTACGGGAACGTCATCTTGTCGTTGAGCATGACCGACGTCCTTATCCGCGGCCCTAACAATGAGACCTCTCGGCAAAGGCTCAACGACAACATCCAGCTGGTTTGCGGCACCATCTACAACCCGGCGATGAGCATGGGCCAGAACCCGGTCATGCTCATCAGCGTCTGCGAACGCTGCCGGGCGCCGCGAACTTCGCTTCTCAGCCATCATGTTCCCACTCACGGCCTTTGCAGCACCGAAGCGGGATCCCATTGCCGAGATTGCGGCGACTTCCTGTGCCCGCGGCATCAGGTGCGCTACCGCGACGGCGGGGCGCGATGTGAAACTTGTTTTCGGCGGGCTCGGGTGCGGCGGTTTCTTCGCTCTGTGTTCTTCAAAGTGGAATAGCCATGCACAGCGGCAACATTGCCAAGCTCCTAGCTCTCATCCGCCAGTATGGCCTTGACAACATCGACGAGGTTCGCTGGTGGCTGAGTCTCATCGAGCTCGGCGAGATGGACGAAGGTCTCGCGGAGATGTGCCTGTATCAGTGTCAGGCTTACGCCGAGGAGCGGCGGCAGCGGCCTAATTTTCTGGCGCCCCCACCGACATACGAGGAACTCTACCCGGAAGGAGAGGACCCGCCGGATCTAATCCTCGGTCATCTGGTCGACCGCCCCGAGGTCCCAATCGGCATCTCTCTGCGCGGGGCCGTTCATGGAGTGCTGGCAGGTACGACGGAAGGCGGGAAGTCCGTCACCCTCCGTCGATTGATGGTGGCGGCTGCTGAACGTAATCGCAGTCATCCGAATGACCCCGTCAGCATCATCATGCTGGATCGCGCCCCGGACTGCCTGAATCCCAAACTGCTTCTTGGAGACGACTGTCTGCACTTCGATGCCCATAGTACCCTCCGCCTCAGCGCCAAAACCCCAATTGGAGTATCGCCCGACCATTGGATCAATCACTATGCAGAGACCTTCTGCGCTAGGGCGGGACTCAAGGCGGCGCGGATCCCACTGGCCAATCTCATGCGCGGACTTGTTGCGGCAATGAACCCGGCCGGTGCCGCAAAGCCGGTCTTTCCGCCTTTTCGTCTTATGCTGGAGGTGCTGCGACGGCTTCCCAAGCGTTCCTTCGCAGACAAGGATCCCTACGTCGACTCGTTGACGACGTGGCTCATGGACGTCACCCATGGAACCGGAAAACTGTTTGAGAGCTGCTACGGCCTCGATCTCGAGGAAGACGTCATCGCGCAGGGAAAGAGCGCCGTAATCTCCATGCCGCAAATGTCCCCTGCCTGGATCAGTCACTTCGTTCCGGACATTTTCGTGCTGGAACTGCTGCTGGGCCGAAGTATGCGCGGCCAGCAACGCGATAGCGCGAACGTCTTGCTCCTTATCGACGAAGCGGACGAAGACGTATCCTGGGCGAACGAGCGATTCTTCGAGCCGTCTCTTTATCCGATCAGCAAAGGCATGCGCCAGTTAAGAAAGTTCGGCGTCGGAATTTTCGTGGCCGTAGGCGCGCTGAATCCGGTCAGCCGGCACGTCTTGAATGCTGCACGATACAAACTGATTTTCGCGCTCAGCGACGCCAAATGCGTCGACATGGCTGCGCAGACGCTTTTGCTTCCTCCAGGCGGCGCCGCGATGCTCCAGCACCTAACGCCTGGCCAGTGTCTCTTCCGCTCACCACGCTGGCCGCATGCCATGCACGTGCAGATTCACTACGTCCCGCCGGACAGGGACGTCGTGCCTGTCTTTGACGCCAACCCGCACGTGCCGGCGAAGCGATTGGAAGACCTGCCCGGCATCCTCGAGGCGCTGCGCGGAACGACGAGACAACACCGCCAGGACGAGGCGCAGCGTACAGCCGCAGAAATGCAGGGCTTGAGCGCCGAGGCACGGAATCTGCTCATCCAGGCATCCACTCATCCATATTGGCCGGTCCAACGCTTGTTTGAGTTGGGTCAAGTTCCGACGCCACAGGCGCAGATCGCCATCCGAAAGGAAATTGAAGATCGAAAGCTCGCGGACTTCAAGCAGGTGCGCCCCGGGAGCCGTAACCTATTGTTGAAGATGCTCACGGCGGAAGCATGGGCTTTATTGGGCAAGCCGCCGATCGAAATCGGCGGTCGGGGAGGAATCGCGCATATGCATTATTCAGCCTGGATCCGCATGGTAGGAGAACGTCGCAAATACTCTCGCTCGGTAGTCGAATGGCTTATACCCGGAACAAACCACCCGGCTGATGCCGCCTGGCTCGTGGACGGGCGATGGGAGGTCTTCGAAGTCGTAGTGGATTGCTCGGAAAATCTCGTTGCTCATTTAGAGGCAGCACTGCTGCATTCGTCTGAGCCGATCGCACGTGTCACCGTTGTGGCACCGCAGAAGAAGGACCTTGATGATCTTCGCAGACGCGTCGAGTCGGCGCCCAGCCTGGCGCCAGTTCTCGAAAAGATCGCCTACGAAGTAGCACTCGTTTACATGAAGGAGCTTTGGCCATGAGACTCTTCAAGATCGTTCTTGTTACTCTATTGCTCGCCGCGATCGTCAACTGGGTGAGACAGGGGCAGCGTTTTTCGATCCTTGAAAGTCTACCCCTCGTAGGCGGGCATGACCCTAGCCGGTACGATGTAGCGGCGGTGGTCATTATCGTGATTGCGCTGTGGGGGATTGCGAGGACGGCGCGGGGAGATGATGAAAGTCGTGGCGGGGTGGGTTACGCAGACGACGACTACGATGATTGAGCAGGAGGGGGTCAGGCAGCGAGGCCTGACCCCCTTCCGGCGATACGTCATTCTCCACAATCAACAGGCTTCATTGTTGGCGCGGCTGGCCAGGTGCACTGGGCGGCGTCAGGAAGTACTCCCAGTCGACCGCATCCAACGGTGCCCCATCTGTCGGACCCACGACCACGACGTACTCCCGGCCCGAGTGCATCTGATAGGCCGGTTCACACCGTCCTTCAGGGTCTTCGAATTCGTAAAAGAAGAACGGGCGCAGCTCCGCTGGCATGTCGCCGAAGAGCTTGCTGAAGCGCGCCGCGCGAGCATGAAACAGGTTCTTGTCTATAGGACCGGAATGTTCGATCTGTTCGAGGGCTCTTATCGTTAGCCTCCGCGTGCCCCGCGTGTGTAGAATCAGACCGAATCGCCGGCTCGCTCGCCGCGCGATCCCGCAGACGGTTTCGCCACCGGTGTGGCCGCCGATGCCCCAGCGGTAGAAGTCCATGGGTAGGAGCCAGGCATACACGGAACGATGAAAGAGCTCACGGGTTTCCTCGAAGGGCCGCCACCCAATGCGGCCGTTCAGAAAGGACGCAAGTTCCGGACGGACGTATTGGATCGTAACGGTCCGTTCCGGAGTGACTTGCTCCAACGGACGATGTGCGACTACTTCGTGCTTGGCCGAATGCACTACAGGCCTTGCGCCTGAGATCATGCGCTCGAGCGGCGTATCGTCAATTGACTTGATTCGCTGCTTGTTCACAACGCACCTCCATCCGTACCTCGGTCGTTGTCGTCTTCATCTGCCTCCGAGCGCAGGAACGATTCAATATCGCGATCGTGGAGCGCTCGCCGCACGGAAGAGGCGGTGGCCTTGGCCACGTTCTTTGGATCCCCGCCGTATGCCGAAACGGCGCCTACGAAGCCCTTCTGGTCCTCGACGCTGAGCCAGACCCGTGGCAGAATGGGTTGCTGGTTGAGGTTGCGCTCGAGCCGCTGAAACTCCATAGTGCGGCCCTCGGGAACGTGAAAACCAACAACCATCCTGGCCAGAGCCCGTTCACGGTCGATCGAAAACGTGGCTCGAATCACGTAC
Organism: Candidatus Zixiibacteriota bacterium; assembly: GCA_020058315.1. Classification (GTDB taxonomy): domain Bacteria; phylum Zixibacteria; class MSB-5A5; order WJJR01; family WJJR01; genus JACRMA01. The sequence goes on along the minus strand of JAGVEK010000124.1, from coordinate 4,174 downwards.
GCCTGCAAGGGTACGAAGCCGTCGGCTACGTCGTCCGCAATTTGCGTGGCCACGAAATCCGGGTACGTAGCCTGGACGATTTCGTCGAAGCGGAAGGGTTCCTCGGGCTGGCCAACGCCCTGTGTTCGGCCCACACGAGGGGGTTTGGGAGGGGCGATGGTTTCTGTTAGAATAGACATCTGATGATCTCCTTGTGCTACGTCGCTTACTGTTACCCCTGGCCAGGGCTGATGAACGAACGACGTCGTTTCAAGTCTCGACCCAGCTGTCAGCGTGCCGACGGCTTCCGCGTCATCGCGCGGTCAGGGTCGCCTCAACCAACAGGGCAGAAACTTTCCAGAAATCCGAGAAATCTGGACTCTCTCGAATCAGTCAGTGGGTGTTTCCGACCGGGTGGTTGCTGAACAACCGCTATGACCGTGACTCGTACAGTCAAAGTCGATTTCGATGGCCGGGTATGGATCGGGCCAACGAATAAAGAAGTCCAGGGTTCCGGCCAGCATGCTCACCTTCTCGGGCGTCTATTGGTGGGCGATTCGCTCGATACCCTCGACACGTTTGTGCTCACAAGGGACTGGCCTCTCGGGCGGCAGGAACTCGATGGGGGGGCGAAATTGTACGGAACTCTGTTTGGCCAGATCGTTTCCAAGGCGCGTCAGGTTTGGCGGGATGTCGGCGGGCGCGAATTCGGCGAGATTGAACAGCGCGACGCACCGGATGGTCCCGTGACGCTTAGCGTATTTCAGGGCGTAGAATTGGATGGCAGCGTCGTCCGAGCCACACGTTCGCTTCATCACCTGCGGGCCAAGTTCGAAACCGATGCGCAAGCCTCATGGCAGGACCTAAGGTTGCTCGCAAAAGCGCCAGGTGTGAAGGCAAGCGACGTTGCCGCGACCGTATTGCACGCCGCGCTGATATCCGCTCCGCTTTCTAATTCAACGGATTTGCATTGGATCGCAACGACGATCGAAGATCAGAGAGACGTCGTGATCGGCGCCTTAATGAAGGTGACGCTCCTTGCCGCAAGCGGATTGGGTGGCATACGCAACGATCAAGTCGACACGGCTTTTGAGCGTTGGTGGTTCGATCTGAACAGGATGACAGACGCCGTTGATTATCTTAACCGCCAGCTTGTAGTGGCAGAAAGCCCTGGCGAACGCCTTGCTGGCTTCGCCCGTCGTGCAACGGACTACTTAACCCTTTGTGCCAAGATTTCGAGAGATTTAGATATCGATGATCCCGCGTCTCAGATTGACGTCCGGATATGCGATGGGCTTCTCGAGGAACTCGTCGACGACGATCTGTCGATTGAAGCGCAGGAGCGTGTGTTTCCCGAGGCAATCGGAGTCGCGGTGGAGGACCTGCGGCGTGTTCGGCGGGATGCGATTCTTGCTACGTTGCACAACTTTGGTTATCCAGTCAAGCCGCTTCCGACGCTCTTCGGCTCGCTGTGTCGGGCGATGCGGCGCGCTCCTAATGCCCGCCGCGCCACGAAGATTGAATGCGCGGTCGACGGTTCCGCGTTGACCGGATGGAAAGACTACGAGGAGCCCCTCCTTCAAAAGCTACATGAATTTGCCACCCGCGAGAAACTCCAGGATCTCTTTCGCCGCGTGACAAAGAAGCTCCCCAATCACACCGTCGCCTTACCCCAGGGCTTCGATGTCAAGGGCAAGACACCTGCAACCAGCGATGAGCAACAACTTGGCCACGACTTTCTTCGATTGCTCGAACGATGGCGGCTACTTGTAGGTGAGTATCACAGGCCGAATCAGTGGGGAATTCTGGGTTTTCCTCTCGAGGCACCTTCGATGCTCCAACGATTTTGGAATCGTTTGGCGCGGGGCGAAACTCGACCCGAGCGATGCGCCGACACGTTGGGTCTGGCGCGCTTGCTGGATCCGCAGCATAACAAACTTACGGTCGCTTTTGCCTACCATGTGCAAACAGAGGAATCATTTTCCAGCCTGCTCCACGATGCCTACAGGCTTGTCCAGCTCTGCTCGACCCGAGCACCACATCTGATTCCACATCTTCGTTTCCAGTCCTGGCTCTCGAACGAGTTGACGGGCAAGATCATGGACAAAGCCGTCCTCACGGCCGCCCCCTCCGGCAACGATCCATGCCTTTGGAAGACGACTTTGGAACTTCTTCAGCCACGGCTGGCCGATGGCCCATTCCTTGACCCGGTCGACCGATTACACGCTGCCTTGTGGGCACTCGGCCTAAGTCGACCTGAGGCGTTTGTCGAAAGATGCCGCCAGCGTCTACTTACGCACTATGGGACCGAATGGGTAGCGGGAAAGGCCTTCGATGAACTCGCTCAGCTCTTCCATGACGCCCCGCGACACTCTGAAGGGGAGGCCATCGGCCACCTGATGTCGATCGAGGACGTGACTCCTGATCAAATGGCTTCGGTCGAAAAAGAAATTCTCTTAGGGCAGCCGGCAAAATTCGAACACCTGCGGCGTGGTGCTGTTGCCTCTCGTGGCGCCGTGTTCACCGACCTGTGGAGTGCATTCTCCATGTGGCGTAGATCATTGCCTGCAAGAGATTCCACCCAGCGGCACGACGTTCCCGTTTTTTGGATTGGCGGCCGCTCCGGCGACGGCAAGTCGGTACTACTTCTCCAGCTCGCCGCGGAATTACTCCTCACTGATCCAACAATGCCAGTGGTGTTTATTCGTACCCATAGAGAGCTTTTAGCGCTACTCCAACAAACGCCGACTTCTCCGCACGTACAGGAGATAAGCGAAGTCCGCATATTGGCTGTAATTGATGACTTGTACTCGCCGGCTATTGACTTCGATGAATGGGACGAGTCCGCTCGGCGAGCCTGCTCGTTTCGCACACCACCGATTGCCATTGTAACAAGTGGGCCGTCCGAAGAGCTTGAGATATTCCAGAGGCGCAGTGCTGGCGTCTTTATAGCGTCGGAACACAGGGTTCCAATGTTGAGCGCCGAGGAGGGCTCGGTGCTTGCATCGTGGCTCGAGCAAAGAACTTGCCGAGTCCTGACAACTCCCGAAATCGATTCTTCTTTCCCGCCACTCCTGGTGGAGTTCATGTTCGGCCTTACTCAAGGAAAGACGTTGGCCAGTTTCGCGCGGCGCTTTGCCGAGCGGTTGCGCAGACTCCAACTGTTCGACGTAGCGAAAACAGTCATTGCCGTCAACGCGCTTCAGATGGACGCACCTCTGGAACTGGTCGCAACAAGGGGCAGCCGCTACGGTTTCGAACGTCTTTGTCGCGAGGATCAGTTGCATTTCATTCAGACGAACTCTAAGGAAAGCGGCGGATTTGAAGGCGTGCGTATTGCGCATGCAGGCCTCGCCAGGTCTCTTTTTTGCGAATGGGTTGAGCCTCCTGAAAATGTCGCCGAAGCCTGGGCCGAAGAGCTTGCGACGGTACTAGATATTCTTGAACGAATAAACCCTTCCGCCGCCGCTCGACTGCTTGCACGCGTAACCGGAGCAGCTCTCCCGGTATCGCTGCGCGGGTATGGTCCAGCATCGCCGCTGGTCGACCGTGCGCGCCTACTTCGCCGGCTATACACACTTCACACCCAAGCCGGATCCGAGCGGTTAGGCGCTCCCTCATACGCACGTTGGCTCCAGTGTCAGCTGACTGACCCCGCAGTGGTGCTTACGCCGGATCCTGTTGAGGTGGCGCTATCAGCGTTGGCGTCGGATATGCAAGCCGGCACATTACATGGATCAACGGCCGGTTGGATTCTGCTTGGACTGGAGCGATGCACGCCACGCCAGCGAGCCACTTGCGAGGAGAAGGCCAGGAACTTTCTTGCGCGCTCCGCCGATTGTGATCAGATCGGCTCAAGTTTACACGCGCTGGTTGCGAGAACCAGAGAACCAAAGCGCGTCAAGGCTCTGCTACTTGAGTGGCTTGAGCACAACGCCGCTAATCCGGAGTCAGCGATATTCCTCCCGACATTTATTAAGCGGTTTGCATGTGACGACAGCGTTTCGAGGGCTGTCGGTAGTTGGTTGGCAAGAAATGCAAGGCATCCCTATGAGAGCGCCGTTCTTCAAGCTCTTCTCAAAGCTGCGCCTCGCAGCGAGGAGGTTAAACGCTGCGCAATGACGTGGGTCACAACGAGTCACACTCACCCGCGCTGTTCGGAGGTGCTGGCGGCGTTACTCCGAGCCCGGCCGGC
>JAGVEK010000155.1 GCA_020058315.1 Candidatus Zixiibacteriota bacterium | reverse complement strand
GCGCTCTATGATTATGTTCTTCTGAAAGACGTGGCTGACCAGCAGGGTCTCCCCCATCTCGCCTTCGAATTTGAAGAGAAGATGGGAGTGTTTGAGACGCTGCGAACTCAGGTAGAGACATTTGTTGAGTCGATTCTGCTTTTTGCCGATTGAGCTAAGGAAGAGAGCATGACCAGCACACAGACCCAGACCCCAATGAACACCGGCCGCGACCTGCAAAAGGATCTTCTGCAAAACTGGTATGGCGAGCTCTCGCAAGCCAACGAGAAGGGGGAGAAGGTCGCCTACCTCTTCATCTCCGGCAATATCATGGAGCTTCTGAAGGTTTTCGACTTCCATGTCGCTTTTCCCGAGGTCAACGCTCTCCAGTGCGGTATCAAACGCACAGCGGGGGACATGATTCTCAAGGCGGAAGACCTTGGCTACTCCTCCGATGTTTGCGGCTATGTCAAGAATGACATCGGCCTGGTCGCCAACGACATGACCGGGCCCTTCGGCAGGATGGCGAAGCCGGACCTTCTGGTCTGCACTTATTCCGGCTGCAATACCTACATCAAGTGGTTCGAAGCACTGGCGGCCCATTTCAACTGCCCGCTCTACATGTTCGATGTGCCGTTCTCGCGCGGGACTGAGACTCATGCCGCCGACATCCGTTACATAGTGAGCGAGTTGAAAGAACTGATAGACCTCTGCGAGAAGATCACCGGCAAGAAGTACGATGAGGACAAACTGAAAGAACTGCTGCGCAACTCACGCGACGCGGAGGATCTCTGGGTGGATATCCTCCACTCCGCCAAGCGAACTCCGTCGCCATTCGATGCCTTCTTTGAAGCTGTGTTTTTCATGGCGCCCATCTATGTGCTGCGCGGCTCAAGAGAATGTGTTGAGTATTACCGCGCCGCCAAAGCGGAAATCGACGCGCGCATCGAGTCGGGCACCTGCCCAATCCCGGAGGAGAAGTTCCGTGTTGTGATGGAAGGCCCGCCCCCTTGGCCGCATTTCCGCACCTTTTGGGAACTATTCAAGACATGGGGTGTCGTCTGCGTGGGATCGTCGTATTCCAAGGTCGGCGGTATCTGGGACTTCGGTTTCCGCCACGATCCCGAACGTCCGCTCGAATCGCTCGCGGAGTACTCACTGGAGTGCTACACCAACTACAATCTGGCGCGCCGTATCGACATGCTGAACCGCTACATGAAGGAATACAACGCCGACGCGCTGGTCATCCACTCGGTGAAGTCGTGCCGCGCATTTTCCATGGGACAGGCCGATATGCGCGAAGTGTTTATCCACGACCTCGGCGTGCCGACATTGTTCATCGAATCCGATCTGGCCGACCCGCGGTATTTTTCCAAGGCGCAACTGAAAAACCGGATCGATGCATTTTTCGAATCATTGGAGCACCAGCGCATCGTTGCCGCGCAGACGGCCTGATGAGAGAAGTGTCAGCAATGTGCCAATGCGCTGTCGTGGTACTCTTGCCAGAGGCAGAACCTGCAAGGGCAACCCGCCAGGTGCCACGGGTCTTTAGACCCGTGAACATGGTTGTGGCGCGGAAAAGACACGGCTCCGAAGAGCCGTGGCACCAGGTTACCGAGATCAATCTGAGAATCCCCGTTTCCACCCGTAGGGGCGTATTGCAATACGCCCCTACGCTTGCGTGCCCGAATCCGCGAAGGAATGTCATCGGTATCATGAGTCTGATAGAGGGACAATCATCATGTACGTAGCCGGAGTTGACGTCGGTTCGACCGCCACCAAGGCGGTCATTCTGGATGAGAATCAGCAGATTGTGGGTCGCGGCCTGACCCACACGGGCGCCAATGTCATCAAGGCCGCGGAGCGCGCATTTGCACAGGCGCGCGCCGATTCAAAAAGCGATGATTGGGAAATCGGATTCATCGTGGGCACCGGATATGGACGGTACAAGGTTCCGTTCGGCAACACGCAGATCACGGAAATCGGCTGCCACGGCAAGGGCGCGCACTACCTGTTTCCGGAGACCCGAACCATCCTCGACATCGGCGGACAGGACACCAAGGCGATCAAGATCAATGCTCAAGGCGAAGTCAGTGACTTTTGCATGAACGATAAATGCGCCGCCGGCACCGGGCGGTTTCTCGAGGCTTCGGCCTCGGTGATTGGACTGACGCTTGACGAGATCGGCGATGTCTCCATGCGCTCCAGCCACCCATTGCGCATCACCAACATGTGCACGGTATTCGTGGAATCCGAAATCCTCTCTCATCTCGGCAGAGGCAAGAAAGTCGAGGACGTGCTGCGCGGTGTGAACAACGCCATCGCCGGACGCTCGGTGGCCCTGATGCGCCGTGTTGGTCTGGACGACGAGATCACGTTCACCGGCGGTGTCTCGCGCAACAAGGGGATGGTGGCAGCGATTGAAGAACGGCTGGAGAGAAAAGTGAACGTGTCTCCCGACTCCCAGTATATCGGCGCCATCGGCGCCGCACTGTTCGCATGGGAACGGACCCAAAAGAAAGTGGGTGCATCATGAAGGCCATCGCAGGAATCGATGTCGGATCGCAGACGACAAAGGCCGTCATCGCCGGGGACAATGGCACGATCATCGGCCGGTCGCATGTCCCAACCAAGTTTGATCTGGGCGGCGCGGCCGAGCGTGCGCTTGAGGAAGCGTGCAAGAGCGCCGGACTGACACGGTCCCAGCTCGGCTATGTTGCCGCGACCGGGTACGGCCGGTTCCAGGTCGAGTTCCGCAATCTCCAGATCACCGAAATGACCTGTCACGCCTATGGCGCCCACACGGTGTTCCCGAATACCCGGTCGGTGCTCGATATCGGCGCGCAGAATTCACGCGCGATGTCGGTCGAAGCCAGCGGTCGTGTGCGCAAATTCCGCATGAACGACAAATGCGCGGCCGGTGCCGGACGCTTCATGGAACGTGTTGCCCGCGCGCTCGAGGTCGAACTCGATCAGATCGGCCCACTTTCGCTGAAAGCGACTGACCCTACGCCGATCTCGTCCATCTGCGCCGTTCTCGCCGAGTCCGAGGTCATCAACCAGGTGACCGAGGGCAAGAAGGTCGAAGACATCATCTGTGGCGCCCACTACTCCATCACCGACCGCATCATCGCCCTGCTGCGTCAGGTCGGCGGCGAAGAAGAAATCACCCTCACCGGCGGCGTGACCAGGAATGTTGGTATGGTGAAGACCCTGGAGGACCGGCTGGGCAAGAAGGTCAATGTTGGCCCTGACTCCGAATTCATGGGGGCCATCGGTGCTGCCCTTCTGGGCCTCCGTCGTCTCCAGCGCGTCACCGCGACCGCGGCCTGAATCGAAATCGCTACTGCACCACGGGTGCCAAGGACAAGGGAGACTGAGTGGCTTTATCGCTCAGTCTCCCTTGTCCTTGTCTTTCTTCGGATTGGTAGAAAAGACACGGACAAGCAGATTCTCCATGAAGCCGGAGAATCTGCTTGTCCGTGGCACCCCTGCTCGGAAGTAGGCCGTTCAACAACCCGATTGATCGCGCCTTGCGAGTGGAATTCGAACTCAGCGCAGTGCAG
>JAGVEK010000197.1 GCA_020058315.1 Candidatus Zixiibacteriota bacterium | reverse complement strand
GGCGAGAATCTCGACGTTACGCAGTGCTGATTCGACAAGCGAGTCGGGGTTGTTCCCGCCGTACTTGTCGAGCAGGTCTTTTTCAATCGATCCCTGATTGACACCGACACGGATCGGGAGACCGTGGTCTTTCGCACAGGCCACCACTTCGGCGATTCTGGCTTTCCCGCCGATGTTGCCTGGGTTGATGCGAAGTTTGTCAGCACCCTTCTTCGCGGCCAGAATCGCCAGACGCCAGTCGAAATGAATGTCCGCGACAAGAGGGATGTGGATCTGGGGACGAATCTTCGCGATGGCCTCAGCGGCTTCTGCGTCAGGCACCGCCACGCGGGTGATTTCGCAGCCAGCCGCCTCCATCTCATGAATCTGCTTCACCGTCGCGGCGACATCCCTTGTGTCGGTGTCGCACATGGATTGCACAGCAACCGGTGCATCTCCACCGACCGGCACCGTGCCGATCATTACTCTGCGTGTCTTACGTCGCTTGAAGACGTCCTGGGAGTCTGCCATGAGCTCCCGGGGAGTTCCTGTTGAAGTCTGTCGTCCACTCAAGGAGAACCCTGCTTTGAACCATCATTGCCATGCGTCGCACCGCCGGCGTGTTTCTCTTCCATCTTCGAGACCTGATCGAAGGCATGGTAAGAGGATCGCACCAGCGGACCCGATTCCACATGGGCAAAGCCCATTGCTTCCCCGGCCAGAGTCAGCAGATCGAATTCATCGGGTGAGTAGTAGCGCTCCACTGGCAGGTGAGTCTCCGAAGGCGCAAGGTATTGGCCAATTGTCAGTATCTGGCATCCTGCAGCTGCGATCCGAGTCATACAATCCAGCAACTCATCCCAGCTTTCACCAACCCCAACCATGATCCCGGACTTCACGATTGGCGGATCAGAGCGCGCCCCAGAGCGGCGGAGAATCTCCAGGGACCGTTCCAGTCTGGCGCGTGGCCGAACCTGCGGGTAGAGCCGCAGAACTGTCTCGACATTATGATTGAGCACGTCCGGGCGCGCCTCCAGGACAGTCTCCAGGGCCTCGAAGTTGCCGTCAAAGTCAGGTATGAGGACCTCGATTCTGACGCGGCGGTCGCGTGCACGGAGTTGGCGAATCGTCTCGGCGAAAACCCATGAACCACCATCGGGGAGATCATCGCGGTTGACGGAGGTAATCACAACTTGCTGCAGCCCCAGGGCCGCGACTCCCTCGGCCATGCGACGCGGCTCGTCAAGATCATATCCCACCGGTTTGCCCTTGATCACATCGCAGAAGCGGCAGCCACGGGTGCAGATGTTCCCCAGAATCATGAACGTCGCCGTGCCGTGGGAGAAACACTCGCGGATGTTAGGGCAATTGGCTTCCTCGCAGACTGAATGCAACCGATTGGAACGCAACGCATCTTTCACCCGCACATAATCCGGCGTGAAGGTGGCTTTCGTCTTTAGCCAGGAAGGCTTGGGAGCGCCGATGTGCATTCTGTGTCCAACGGTAGCCATAATCCACTAATACAACCAAAACAGTCTTATTTATACGGCGACTTGCACTGGTTCGATGGGGTGGCTTTAAGCGATTGTATCACAGGAAGATATGGAGCGCCCCCCGTCAGACCATCTGTGAGAGGAAGAACTCATGAATCCGTCCATCTCCGGACAATTCGGGATGGAAGGTCATGGCCAGGATGTTCCCCTGCCGGATGAGCGTGGGTTCATCACCCAGACTACCATGGATCTCAACGGAGCCACCGATCCGTACAATTTGGGGCGCGCGGATGAAGACCATCTCGAATTCGGTCTCCCCTTCCGGAAGTCGAACCCGACCGGACTGGCGGAATGAGTGATATTGCCGTCCGTAGGCATTGCGGGAAACGGTACAGTCAATGAGACCAAGCGTCTCCTCCAGCGGCGCACCTTCAATCCCACGACTGAGGAGAATCAGGCCGGCGCAGGTCGCCATAATGGGATGGCTCTTGGCAAACTGCGGGATCGCCCCGAAAAGACCGCCCAATCGCATCAGCTTGCGCATCGTGGTGGACTCCCCCCCGGGCATGATAAGGCAGTCGACATGGGCAAGATCGTGGACCGTTCGGACCTCATAGGCGGTGCGCCCCAGGTTCTGAACCACCTGGCGGTGCATGTCAAAATCGCCCTGAAGCGCCAGGAGACCAACGGTTGCGGGGCGGGACGACCGTGCTGCTACGGCGGGCACGACAAGTCGTGCTCTTTCAGACAAAGCTGGGATTGGCCGCGCTACTGTGACGGGCGTCGGGTTCAAGATTCTCACCTAACCTGTAACAACTGATCTTCGGGGATTGTCCGGATTTCCAGTCCACGCATTGCGACGCCCAGCCCCTTGGAGGCCTCTGCAACCATCTTCGGATCGGCAAAGTGGGTCGTGGCAAGGACAATCGCCTTGGCACGTGACGGGGGATCTTCGGACTTGAAGATTCCCGATCCAACAAAGACCGACTCGGCCCCCAACTGCATCATCAGGGACGCATCCGCAGGCGTGGCAATGCCTCCCGCCGCAAAGTTCGGGACGGGGAGCTTGCCATGCTCGGCAACCCAGCAAACCAGATCGTACGGCGCCCCCAGGTTCTTGGCCTCGGTCATCAGCTCCTCACGGGGCAGCACGGTCAGCCGGCGAATGCCATCCTGGACAGTGCGCATGTGCCGCACTGCTTCGACGATATTTCCGGAACCTGCCTCGCCCTTGGTGCGAAGCAGTGCGGCGCCCTCTCCGATACGACGGAGAGCCTCGCCCAAATTGCGGCAACCGCAGACGAACGGGATCTTAAACAGATCCTTGTTCACATGGAATGCTTCATCCGCCGGAGTGAGAACCTCCGACTCATCGATGAAGTCAACCTCGAGCGATTCCAGAACCTGTGCTTCGGCAAAGTGTCCGATACGGCACTTGGCCATGACCGGGATGGTGACGGTGCGCTGGATCTCTACGATCTTGAGCGGGTCGGCCATTCGTGCCACCCCACCCTCCGCGCGGATATCAGCCGGAACTCGTTCCAGGGCCATAACCGCTACTGCCCCAGCGTCCTCCGCGATTCGGGCCTGGTCAGCGTTGGTGACGTCCATAATGACCCCGCCCTTCAGCATCTCCGCCAACCCGATTTTGATTTTCCGTTTGTCTTCAGCGTTCATCTTGTGCTCCTTAAATGGCCGGTCGTAAGCTGCCCCGCGATTGCTGGTTGGAACTGTGGGGTGCGGTCAGCCGACCTTGAGGTTCCGC
>JAGVEK010000350.1 GCA_020058315.1 Candidatus Zixiibacteriota bacterium | reverse complement strand
TGCCAAGATACCGGAACCCGTTGATGAGAGGCGCTGAAGCCAGACCAGATGCTGTATTGGTCACAACGACGTTCACTGCGCCCACGAACCCGCTGCTCGGGACAGTGCAGGTGAGGGCAAACGGGCTCTGCACAGTCACGCCGGTCGCGGGATTCGCGCCAAATGTGACCGATGCTCCGGCGACGTCGAAATTCGTCCCTTTGATGGTGACTACAATCCCGCCGGCGGCTGAGCCTGAGTCGGGCGTCACGACCGTGACGGTGGGCGCCACAGACGCGGAGGCCAACGCGGAAACGGTCACTGAATGGGCGGAGAAGTTCCCGGCGGGGTTCTGGCCAATGATGATGTATGTGTAGTCGGAAAGGCCATCGGAGGTTGCGTCGACAAAGAATGAGTCGGCCACTCCGGGATTGGTCAGAAGACCCGTCGGAGAATCAAGCCTTCTGAATGTGCCATTATTCGCTGTGGCCCTTCGGTAGACGTGGTACGTCACACCGGTCTGGTAATTCCAGGACAGATTGATGCGGCTGACTGACGCAACCCGCGCGACAAGTCCAGCCGGGCGAGCCGGGAACGTCATCGGCGCCAGCAGGATGTTCTCCTGCTGGAAGGAGTTGGCCGGGATGGTCTTGGCCAGATGGAAGCCCTGACCATTTGTGATGTTCACGAAGAAGTAGTCGTAGGGGTTTCCCGCCACTCTGGTCGTGTAATTCTGGAAGTCGTCGTACCAGTTCGTTCCGTCGTACCCCGCTCCCGTGTTCAGTTCGATGCGGATTTCCTCATCGGTGTCATCGAGGAACCCGACCCAGTAAAGATCTGTGGTGGGCGGATTGGTCAGATTGGCATTCTGAACCGTGCCAAAAATGCTTCCCTGCGCGTGTGCTAAGGCCGGCAGGAGGCACCATGTCAGAATGACACAAGCCCATACCCAACGACGTCCCCGGAAATCGGGGGGCCTGGGGATCTTGTGCATCGGCGCTTTCACTTCCGACCTCCTTGTATAACAAGCATCGTCTGTACCCTCTGGACTCATGAATGACCTTCAGCCTATGGCGCCGGGAATGTGCCCGGAGCAGCCGCATTCGCCTGGTAAACCCGGCCCGGCTTGACCGGGAAATTGGGTCCAAAACCCGCGGCGAAGCGGGATTCATAACTCTGTGACGTCGGGATGAATCGATTGAGCGTGTTGAGCACACCGGGAAGCGCGTTGATCACATCCTGCGCAACCAGATAAGTGAGCTCTCCTTCGAACGGAATAGAGATGTAGGAATAATCCGTGGTCGAAGTCGTGACAATCTGATAGGAAACAGTCCCCGAATCGGGCACGCGCCCGGCAATCGAGAATACGGTCGGGGATTTGGCATTGACCTGGTAGACTCCTCCCGGAACGATCGTGAAGTTTGTCCCGAACCCTGCCGCGAAACGCGACTCGAAACTCTGTGAGGTTGCGATGAACCGGCTCACCGCATTGACATTCGTCGTGCCGATGGACTGTATCAAGTCGGATGCCGTCAGAATTCCGGTGTTGGCGAACGGCATCGTTATGAATGTGTAGTCTGTCGTCGAGGTGGTGTAGATCTGGAAATCGTATTCTCCCACACGATTGGAAGCGCTCGACCGGCCACCGGCCACGTCGACCGCCACCAGGCAGTAGAAGTAGTTTGTGCCTGTGTCACCGACGACATCGGCTCCAGCGATGTTGTTGTCAGTAAACGAAACTGCCGCCGCAACCGCCGTACCGATCGACTCGACCACCGTGGGAGCGAAGTAGGCGCGGGTTCCACGATAGATGATGTACCGACTCAGTGTCGTCGTGGAACCGGAAGTATCGGTTGTGATCGCCGACCAAGCCAGTTGGATGGACGCACCGGAAACGGACGCCATCAGGTCGGTGACGTTCCTGGGTTGGGAAACCACGGTGATATTCACCGTATCCGGGGCCGACATTGCCAATGCATCATCAACCGTCAATTGCCACTGATAAGTTCCTGCAATCGCCGGCACAAATGTCGGGCTGACGGCGTTTGTGTCAGACAATGCCACGGAGGTTCCGGACAGCTGGCGCCAATGGTAGCGCAGGGGATCCAAGTCGGGATCGGACGACCCGGAGCCATCCAACTGGACGACCTTGCCAATGGCAATCGGACCCTGGTCGGAACCGGCGTTCGCGGTCGGCGGACGATTGGTGTTCGTGACCGTGATCGCGACAATCTCCGAATCGGCCAGCGAGCCGTCGCTGGCGATGAAGGTCACGCTGTAGACACCCGCCTGGGCGTAGCTCGGATTGAACACGAATGATCCAGCGCCGTTCGCAGAGTCGACGAACACGGCATTCAGCGGGATGTCCACCGCAGCGAGCGATGGAATCGCACCATCCAGATCACTGGCCGTCACACGGAACTGAAGACTGCCGGTCTCGGTCACCGTCTTCGAGCCAATCGGTGCCAGCACGGGTGGTGGATTGTAATTCGTGACCGTGACTGCAACAATCTCGGAATCTGCCAGTGAACCATCGCTGGCGATGAACGTCACGTTATAGACCCCGGATTGAACGTAATTGGGATTGAACACGAACGATCCGGCTCCATTCCCCGAGTCGACAAATGCTGCATTGAGCGGCACACCCAAAGCAGTTAGCGTCGGAATATTCCCGTCGGGATCAACCGCGTGGGTGCGGAGGCTTAAATTGCTCCCCTCGGCCACGGTCTTGGCGCCAATCAGATCGAGAACCGGCGGCCGGTTGGTGTTCGTCACAGTGATTGCCACGACCTCCGTATCGGCCAGCGATCCATCACTGGCGATGAAGGTTACATTGTACACGCCGGACTGCGTGTAGTCGGGACTGAACACAAACGAGCCGGAACCATTGAGAGAGTCCACGAAGGTGGCGTTGATGGGAACGCCAACCGCCGTCAGTGTTGGGATCGCCCCGTCCGGATCCGTCGCGTGAGTGCGGAATGACAGGTTCGCTCCCTCCGCCACACTCTTGGCACCGATCGCGTCGAGAACCGGCGCCAGATTCGTATTCGTCACCGTGATCGCCACAACTTCCGAATCGGCCAGCGATCCGTCGCTGGCGATGAACGTCACATTGTAGACGCCCGTCTGGGCGAAGCTGGGCGTGAACGCGAATGATCCGGCACCGTTGCCCGAGTCCACAAAGGTGGCGTTGACCGGAACATTC
>JAGVEK010000127.1 GCA_020058315.1 Candidatus Zixiibacteriota bacterium | reverse complement strand
GAGAGCACGGCAGTCTGACAGCGGCCGTCCCAGGTGACGGCGAGACACTTCGATGATCCATCGGAAGAATCCGGTTCGAAGCCTGCGCCAACGCGCTTCCTCGGCAGGCGCTGTATAGCTGGCCACGTCGAAATGACCGCGGACGGCAGGGTCATCGAAATTCGCATCTTGAATGTACGTGCCGCAGTGAGCGCACTTCCAAACCGTCGCCGCGATCGCCCCTCGCGGGAGATAGAGGGATACCTGCCCCGCACGATCCGACGCCCACCGTTCACAGGCTCCGCACATGACCCCCGGTTGATCCTTCATCGGTGGCTTCTCATCGATGCGCATGCGCTTCGCGCCCGCCAAGTTTCGAACATCAGTATCTGCTCCCACTGTTCATCGCGTAGCACCTGCGAAAAGTGCTCCAGCGCATATGCGCGTCCCTGCCACCCGCGACACCGCCACACCTCAGGGTTGGCCAGAAAATCGGACAACACATCCAAGAGCGAGTCCGCATCGCCCGCCCGGCAGCCGCGACCATTTCCAATGTACGTCACCAGAGCACCTGCGACATTGGTTCCGTACACGAGGATGGGCTTGCCTGCACAGCAATACTCATAAAATTTCGAACAGAGTGGAATATCGTCGCCATTGCGAAAAGAGCAGATGAGCACGTCGGCCTGCGCCAGCGCACCGGCAACTTGCTCGGGCGGAATCGCAGGTAACATCGAGACATTCTCGAGCTGATGCGCCTCGACAATACGCTCGCACTCCGGCCGGTATTGTCCATCGCCGATGATCACAATGTCGACGGGAAGCTGTCGAACGCGCGGCTCAGCCATAGCTTCCAAGAACTTGTGCAATCCATGCACGAGCCCAATCGTCCCGGCGTACAGAAAGACGCTTCGTCCCAGCCGGCGTGGAATCGCAGGTGGCGAATTGGGTAGGCATCGCAGCTGAACAAAATCCACTCCGTGAGGTACTACGCTGATGTGGCCTGGCGCCACACCATGCTCCACCAGATACGCTACCTCGCGCTCGTGCATGACCACCACGCGTCGCGCGCGGCGGTAGATCCACATGAAGAAACTGATTAGCGCGCGTCCGCAAGCACGACGGTCCCAGCCCCTCATCTTGAGCGCCCGCCATGGCTCGATATCGCGCAGGAGAACGACGAACGGACGCCGCCTAAGCCAGGAGGCGATCAAACCGCACAACGCCGATGTCGCGGGGGGGACCGAGGCAATGATTACATCCGTCCGCGGGCCAGTGACCGCCCACAAGAGTGCGGACATGGAAAACGAGACGAATCCGAGTATCCGACGCGAGTTCTGGCGATTGGATCCCATGACCAGAGGGGTACGAATTACTCGGACGGAATCTTCCACGTGAATCTTCGGCAGGAATCGACCATATGCGACGTGAGGCTCGCCTGTTGGAAAGTGAGGGATCCCGGCGATCACGGTGACCTCATGCCCACGCATGGCCAATCCCTTCGCCAGGTGCTGACTGTAACGAACAGCCCCTCGCTCCGGAGGGTAATATTGGGATATCAGCGTGACTCTCATTCGCCGCATGTCACCGCACAGTGCTGCCAACCCGCAACCGACTGAAGAATCGGTATGCCCACACGACCGCGGCGACCAGTACCAGCGCCGCCGCAATTGTGAGTACTGCGTGGAACGAAGACAGTTCCAGAAGACATGCCAACACCACAAGCCCTATCCCGGTCCAGATCACGGGTTTCACAACCTGCGCGACCGTGTAACCATTGTGAAGCAGCCGGAGCGCGAAGTGGTCCGGCGTCGATCGATAGAAAGGTATGCCCTTGCGGGACCGATGGACAATCAGAAAACCAACTTCAAGGAAAGGAATGAGCCCGGGCAAGATCACAGCCAGGGCGAGCAGCGCTGAATCGGAGAACGATTCCACCACAAGGACGCCATATAGCATTCCCATCGATAGACTCCCGGCATCACCCATGATGATTCTAGCGGGAGGTCGATTCCAGACGAGAAACCCGATCAGTGCGCCAGAGACAATGACTGGGATCGACGGGAGGCCTTGCGGTTCGACTCCGTGGACCAGCATCACGACACTGACGCCAATCATGGATACAGCTCCGATGGACGCCAACAGCGAATCCATGACATCGACCACATTCCAGGCATTCGAACTCAAAATGAGAAACAACATCATGAAGATGGCTGCGGGGAAGTTCGTCGGTTCACCCATGACGTAGAGCCCGGCGCACGCCGCCTGGCCAAGCACCTTGACCAGTGGCGTCAGCTTGAGAATGTCGTCGAGCACACCGAGGGCACATAATCCGGCAATCATCGCCACTATACGCGATTGTGCGCCGGCGTGGCTGGGGAACAGCCAGAGCATCAGGAGAATGGTCACGACTATCCCCACGCCGCCACCCAACGCGGCCCCCCCGACGTTTCCCGTGTTCGCGTTCGGGTGATCAATGAATCGCAGCCTCAACGCGAGAATTCGCGTGAGCGCAACCAGGCCGGAGGACAAAAGTATGCTATAGCCGAATATCGAAGCGAGCCGCAGAATATCCT
>JAGVEK010000342.1 GCA_020058315.1 Candidatus Zixiibacteriota bacterium | reverse complement strand
CTCTTCCGATCTGATGTATCACCAGATCGTCCTGCTCTCGCGAATCGAGGACGTCTCCCGGACCGAACATGCCGTCCGTGCCGTCTGGCGCGCGCGCGGTTTCGATCTGGCCAAGGATGTCTATCTGCAGCATCAGGCGTTTGTGGCATCGATGCCGTGCACCCTGACCCCGGCCTTGCAAAAGGATCTCCAGCTGTTTGGCCGCGCCGGCACCAAAACCGCCGACAACGCAGTGATGACATCACCCCTGATGGCGGAATGGAAGGGCACTGCGACCCCGGTCATGACCTTGTTCGGTCGCCGCGGGCAAATCATGAGCTTCGATCTCTTCGACAACACGGGCGGCAACTACAACTTCGCCGTCGCCGCGCTGTCCGGTTCCGGCAAGTCGGTCTTCGTGAACGAAATGGCCTTCCGTTACCTGGGTACCGGGACCAAGGTCTGGATCATTGACGTCGGCCGCTCCTACCGCAACCTGTCCGAGCTTCTGGACGGGGAATTCATCGAGTTCTCCGATGAGCGAACCAACACGATCTGTCTCAATCCGTTTTCCATGGTCGTCGATATCAACAACGACATGGAAATGCTGCTGCCCCTGGTGGCCCAGATGGCCAGTCCCCGCGGCCCGCTGGATAACTACAGCTACTCCGCCCTCGCAGCCGCGATCAAGCGCGTGTGGGATCAGAAGGAAAAATCCGCGACGATCACGGATGTCTATGACCTGCTGCGCACGGGACGGCTGAGTGACGAAGGCGAGGTCGAGCGAGACCTGTCCCGACTGGCGACCGCACTGGAGCCCTATACAAAGTACGGCATCTACGCGAGCTACTTCGAGGGAGAGGCCAACATCCAGTTTCGCAAGAACCTGGTCGTGCTTGAGTTGGAGGAACTCAAGGCAAAGAAGGATCTTCAGGCGGTCGTCATGCAGCTGATGATGTACCGGATCACCCAGGAGATGTATCTCGATCGATCCAAACGCAAGCTGGTCATTATCGACGAGGCCTGGGATCTGATGGGCAGCGGATCGAGTGCCAACTTCATCGAGGCCGGCTACCGGCGAGCACGCAAATATGGCGGTGCGTTTGGCACCATCACGCAATCCGTGGATGACTATTACAAGAACGAGGCAACGCGGGCGGCCATTACCAATGCCGACTGGTTGTTCCTTCTCCGGCAAAAGCCGGAAAGCATCGATCGGCTTGGGAAGGAAGGAAAGCTTCATGTGGACGAGTGGATGAAACGGCAATTGTCTTCGGTCAGCACGGAGCATGGCCACTATTCGGAAATCTTCGTGCATGGCCCGATGGGCTCCGGAGTTGGACGCCTGATTCTCGATCCATTCTCCATGCTGCTGTACTCGACGCAAGCCGAGGACTATCAGGCCATCAAGACGCTCACCGATCAGGGCATTCCCGTCACCGAGGCTATTGAGACCATCATTGAGCGCAGGGGGGCCGCATGAATCTCAACCTTGTCCGATTGCTCGTCACGGGTCTCCTGTCCGTCCTGGTGTCGTGTGCACTCGGACTGATGTGGGCTCGTTCGCATCCCGCTCCACGCATGGTGCGGGTCGATGTCGGCAGTCTCTACGAGGAACAGAAGAAGACGCTCAGTGCGCGGCTCAAGCCGGGCATGACCGAGGAAGAACAAAAGGCGATTTTCAAGGCGGCGACTGACTACGGCAAGCGTGTTGACGAGGCCTTGAGCCTGGTAGCTCAGGAATGCCAGTGCGCGATCTTGAATTCGGCTGCCCTTGTTCGCCTGCCTGATTCTGGAGATACCGGTATTGCTGATGCCACGGACCGGGTTCGACAGATTCTGGGCCAGAACTAGGTCCGTGCAGATGCGCAAGGAATGGCTGGCCATGATGACTGGATGCCTTCTGGTGAGTTCTTCGTCGGCCACCGTGATCAGCGGCGGCATGGACTATCCGTCGATCTGGGCCTGTGAGGAGGCCAGGTTCCACTGGTATTGCGATGTTGAGCCTGAGGTAACACCCGACCCGACAAAACCCGGTGCAAAGGCCAAAACCAGCGAAGAAGCCGCGCTCGAGGAGCTTGAGCGCCTGCGCAAGGCGCTGGAAGCCAAGCGGGCGCTGGCCCTGATGCAGCCTTCTCCGGAAAACCTCAAGGCCTACATTACGGCGCAGGAAGCCCTGATGGATCGGGCCTCGGTGTTCTCGGATGTCTGGCGGCGCGTCATCTGGGCGAACCCCGACCTCAATTACCAGCTGCGCAATCCCGTCAATAACGCGGCCATCCAGGTCAGAGACGTGGAGCGGACGCAAAAGGAACGCGCCTCCATGAAGGAGATCGCCAGGGAATGGGGCGTGTTCTTCGTATTCCGGTCGGATTGTCCGTATTGCCACCGCATGGCGCCGGCCCTCAAGTTGCTGGCGGACACCTACGGCATCACCGTATTTCCAATCAGTCTGGATGGCGGTGTCCTGCCTGAGTTTCCCAGCCCGGCGCGGGATAACGGCATGGCCAGGGTGCTCGATGTCAAACAGGTTCCCTACGTTGCGCTCGGCAACATCAAGGATCATCGCCTGATTCCCCTGGGTTCGGGCGTGCTGTCCGTGCAGGACATTGTCGAGCGAATTTACATCCTGACCCAGACCCGGCCAGGCGAGTTGTACTAAGGGGGTGCTCATGCTCAGAACTCGCTTCATCGCATCAATCCTGGCGCTGACAATTCCGTTGACGACGCAGGCCAGCGTGCAATCCAGCATGCAGACCTGGTTCAACGACATCGGCGCCTACGGCAACGTGACCGGTGTGGCCGCCTACCAGGGGCAGACCATGAATCTGTACTCGGGGGGCAGCCTGTACATGCGCACTCCCGTCAAGAATTACCAGCTTGCCACCGTTGCTCCTCCGGCCTTCAAGGCGGGGTGCGGCGGAATCGATCTGTTTGCCGGTTCGTTCTCCTTCATCAACAAGGAGCAGCTGACGGCCCTGATGCGCAACATCGCCAACAATGCCGTCGGCTATGCCTTCATGATGGCCGTCAAGTCGATTTCGCCCGATCTGGCCGATCTGATCCAGTACCTCCAGGATCAGATCTCCAAGGTGAACAACCTCAATATCAACTCCTGCCAGGCGGCCGAAGGGGTGGTCGCCGCGATCGGCAGCACGTTGACCGACAAGACGCAGGAGAAAGAGGGCAAGGTCGCCGGCGCGTCGTTGAATCTGTATTCCGATGTGTTCGAGTCCTGGGATGCCTGGAAGGACCGCTCAAAGGCCAGACAGACGCGCCAGGCCGCCATCAGTGCCGACTCGCGCAACAGGGAAACCTTTGATCCCGGGAATGTCGTGTGGCGGGCGCTGCTTCGGGTTAATGGTGTCGATGACGAAACCCGGCAACTGATGATGAGCATGACGGGAACGATCATCATCGTTCCGCCCGGTGACGACGAATCGGGTTCGAGCACGGACCAGAAAGCCAAGTGGTTGTACAAGCCCGGCGCAAAGATCACCTTCAGGCAATTTGTGGGCGATGGATCCGCGGCGACGGCAACGCTATCCGGACTGATCTGCGATGACTACGCGGAATGCAGGAATCCTGCGTACGTCGAGGACGGCATCACGGCAAGTTCATTTGCGAAGTTCGTTCGCGACAAGATCGTCGCGATGAAACAGAAGGTGGAGTCGCGCAGCGCGGGCGGGCAGGGTACCCTGGATGTCGCCCTGATCGGGGCGTCCAGCCTGCCGGTATGGAAGATGCTGTCACTCGCCGCCAACATGCCCGGCGGTGACTTCGTTGTGGAAAACCATACCCAGCTCGTGGCCGTCGATATTGCCCACTCCTATTTCACCAACCTGGCCAAGACCCTGAGAGAGGCGATCCAGAATGAGATGGGCAAGGGGAACGCGGACGTGGCGGAAGCGGCAAAGTCGATTCTGATGCGGGTGACTGAGATCGAGCAGGAAGGGCGCGAAATGCTGGTCGCCGAATATCAGAAGGGCGTGCAGGTGGCCCAGATGCAACGCAGCATCCAGTGGCTCGATCAGTCGCTGAAAGCCGGGCTGCCGACCAACGTCTTTCAGTCGATGATGGCGTTCAACCGCTAGGCCGATAGAACGACGCGCTCACACCGATGAATTTCGAGGTCTATGCCTACTGGAATATCGAAGAGCTGACGGCCACGTTCAACGCCGTCGCCGCCCTCATGGGGAGCGGCGACTACCTGGGTCTCCTGCGCACCCTGGCGCTGGTCGGCATTCTCTCGCTGGCACTGGTCGTCCTCGCCGGCAAGGGGCGCATGGAGGACTTCTGGAAGTGGGTCATCATGCTGGCTCTCTTCAACGGCATGCTGCTGGTGCCGAAGACCAACGTCATCGTCGTCGATCGCACAGGAACCACGCCCGCTCAGGTGGTGGCCAATGTCCCGATTGGTCTGGCTGCCTTCGCGCATTCGACCAGCAAGATTGGCGACTGGCTGACCGGAGCCTTCGAGACCGTCTTTGCGCTTCCCGGCGACCTGCAGTTTCGTACCAGCGGAACACTCTTCGGGCATCGGGTTCTTCAGGAGCGACTGGCCATCAAGAGCGGCCAGCCGATTCTGACCAGCAATTTCTACGAGTTTTACCGCGAATGCATCACGCCCGAGCTGGCCTCGGGGTATATCCGCATGAACGACCTCATGAAGACGAACGACATCTGGGGCACGCTCAACGGATTGACCAATCCCTCCCGGCTGGTGACTCTTCGGGACACGGCGGATCCGACCATCATGCAAACGCTGGGGTGCACTGCCGCCTATGCGACGCTCACCATCCAGCTGAACGCCGAGGCAGCCAATCAACTGGGCCTGCTGGGCAATCGGATGTATCCGGGAATGCCCTCCGCCCTGGCCAATACGGCGATCTCGGGGTCGCTTGCGACGAGCACCAATTATCTTCTCGGGCTATCGGCGACGGCGACCGATACCATCAAGCAGTCCATCGTCTCAAACGCCGTGATTGACGCCCAGTACACCATCCCGGCACAGATCGGCGACGCTGCCAGCGCTGCGACCAATCTGGCGCAGGCACAGGCCGTGCGCCAGACCGGTGACGCCTACAAGGCGATGGCGAAGCTGGCCGAGGGCACCATGCCCAAAGCCCGAAACGCCATCGAGCTGGTTCAATACGCCGTCTTCCCGATCATTCTGTTGCTGACGCTCGTCGCTGGCCACCATGGCGGATCGGTGCTCAAGATGTACGCCGGCAGCCTGCTCTGGATCCAGTTGTGGCCACCGCTCTACGCGGTCATGAATTTCCTCATGAACGTACAGGCGCAAAAGGCACTGACCAGCGCGACCAATGGCGGGGGGATGTCGCTGGAGTCCTACAGCTATCTCAACAACTCCGTGGTCAGCGATCAGGCCATTGCCGGAATGCTGGTGTTGTCGATCCCGGCGATTGCCGCAGCACTCATCAAGTGGGGCGATGCCGGACTGAGATCGGTCGGTGCGTCCTTCGCGCCACGCGACGCAGAAAAGGCCGCCGCCGCCCTGGCGCAAGGCAACATGAACATGGGGAATGCCTCTCTTGGAAATGTTCAGCACGGCAATTACTCCGCCTTGCAGCATTCCACACAGCCCTCACTTGCGGCAGGCGCGGGGAAAATGGCTTCGGCGGATTCCTTTGGCTCGATGGAGCGCACGGGGGATGCCGTGACCGTAAAAAGCGGCAACATGACGATGACCGGGTTCGACAGGAATCGTGATGGCCGATTTACGATCGACGAGGTCACCAATGTGTCAGCGGCAGGGTCATCACTCTTGGGGGCGGTTGCACAATCTGGCCTCGGACGCTCTGCCTCCGATGTCAGTTACTCCGGTGAAGGCACCCAGGCCTCGTCGGGACGTACCACAGCGGTAGGGGAAACCCAGACTGCGAAACTAACCCGGGATCAAAGCGCCACATTTCAACGTCAATTGTCCAGTGCGTTGACTACCGAAATGGGTGGAGATACCAGTGCTGGGGTAACTACCGGCACGGGTAACGTGGTCACCACCGGAAGGGATTTTTCCGGCAAGAAGGGACT
>JAGVEK010000407.1 GCA_020058315.1 Candidatus Zixiibacteriota bacterium | reverse complement strand
TCTTTGTCCACCAGTGCCTGAATCCAGACCATGCCGGTCGTGCCGGTGAGAATCGCCAGTTCCGGAGTGATGGGCTTCTCCTCGTAGATCTTTACAGGCTGTTCTTCGACCGCAACGAATTCACCAGCCTGCGGAAAATACTCTTCCGCGAGCGCACCGGGATCGACCTCAACCGAATCGGACCCCCCCGTGACGGGCGCGACAACCGGCGCCGCCAGTTCAGCCATCTCTGCACGGGTCGCAAACCGCACGTCCTCGACCGCCTCTTCGTCTGGAACCGGCGTCGGGATCCCAATCGACGGCGGGGCGATATTCGGCTCGGCCACATTGACAAGCGGCTTGGCCGCGGTCATCGATGGGGGCGGGGCAATATCGGACAGGGATTTGATCCGCACGATCCCCACCGGCTCGACATCGGAGTACGACTTGATATACTGGTAGACCAGCATCCCCACGATCAGCATGATGTGGACGAGGGCGGCAATACCGACCCCCATGGCCATGTTTCGCTGGTAGGATCGCTTCAGTTCAAAGGCGCCATACCAACCCCTCGGCACAATCGCCGCAGATGACTTGGCGCTCATGGCGTGGTTGTCCCTTCTTCGGTTTCCGCCTCGCCTGTCACTTTGGCAATTGTCTTCGTGTCCAGGCGTGTCCACGGACCCAGAGAAAATACGTATGAGAACTCCGGCTCGTCCTTCGGGAGCAGCCCCTTTTCCTTGGCTCGTACTTGCGCTTGCTTCAGCCGGTACTCGACGATTTCGATTCGATCCAGCACCTCGACCATCCGCGAATACCGGGCACCCTTGTTGATCTTGACCAGCGTCACCAGTCCCGGAACCTCACGCACCTTGTCTTCCAGCAGCTTGGGAACTGCTGTCAATTCGATGGACTGGGGATCGTCCTTCCCGGTATTCCAGAAGATCCGATTCTTGGCGTCAATCCGGAGAACCAGAACCTTCGACTCCCCGGTGGGGAGCTCCGCTTTTGACGGCGGGAGGTTGATTTCCATCGCCTGGGGCTCGGAGAAGATCGTCGAGACCATGTAGAAGATCAGGAGGAGAAAGGCGATATCCACCATCGGCGTCATGTCGATGCGAATCGCAACGCGCCTCTTGGGCCGTCTTAACCCCTTCTTTTTTCCTGCTGGCTTGTCACCGCCAACGTCTACCGCACCCATTCAGCAACTCCCTCACAGGGACGATTCTTCGGACGGCTATCGTGCCGACGCATCGCCGATTCTCCCTGTGTGCACATGCCTGCAACCATTATACGCCCCAAAACCAGAATGTGATCATCCCCCGCCTGCGGTTCGCGAGAGTGTTTGATCCAGATCGGTCACAACCTGGAAACTTGTGAGATTCTGCTCCTGCATGGCCCCCATGATCTTCTCAACGACACCGAACGAGGCGTCTCTATCCGCCTTCATCACCAGGAAGAGATCCTTAATCTGCTGCCCCAATGCCTTCAGCCGCATCTTCTGAATTTCAGCGCCAACCATGTCGGGCGTGGACGTCAGGTAGTCGCGGACCGGGATCTCGATTGAGTCACCAATTGTGGGATCAAACTTCTTGGCCTTGATGATAAAATCAAGAAAGACCGAATCCTGCTTCGTGACCGTGATGGTGATGAAGTTCTTGATCGGCAACTGGCGCTGCGACGTGGACATCGGCAGAACCACCTGCTTCTGCTCCGGCGGTTTGAACTGCGTCGTCGTCATGTAGAAGATCAACAGCAGGAACGCAATATCCACCATCGGGGTCATGTCGATGCGGATAGAGACCCGCCTTTTGTTTTTCCTGGTCATGACCTACGCACCGGCCGTGCGCGCTTCGCGCGACTTGAGCAGTTGTACGACCTCATACGAGGCCTCGTCGATCGTGTAATTGAAACTATCGACTTTGTTGACAAAGAAGTTGTAGGCGACGATGCCGATGATGGCGTCCAGCAGCCCCCCCGCGGTATTGACCAGCGCCTCAGAAATACCTTTTGCCAGTGAGGTGGCATCGATCACGCCGCCGGCCGCGTGGCCGGTTGCTTTGAACGCGCGGATCATACCGATCGTGGTGCCCAGAAGACCGACCATCGTCGCGATCGATGCAATGGTGGACAGGGCAATCAGATTGCGCTCCAGCAGCGGCACTTCCAGCGAATTCGCCTCTGAGATGGCCCGCTGGGTTTCCTCGACCCGCTTGTCCGTGGTCAGCGAGCGATCATCCTTCATCTGCGCATACCGTTCGATCCCGGCCCGCAGAACGTTGGCGCACGACCCGCGCTGCTTGTCGCAGGCCGCGAGGGCTCCCGTGTAATCGCCCTTGTGGAGTGAATCAACCACGTGTTTGAAGAACGCCTGCACCGAACTGGCGCCGCGCGCTTTGCGCAAAGTGAACAGGCGTTCAAGAATAAAGGCCAGCAGCATCACGGACATCGCGATGAGAAAGGCAACGAGAAAGCCGCCCTCCTTAAGATAGGCCGGCAACTGTGTCCAGATGATAAAGCCCGTAGCCAGAGAAACCACCAGCACGACCACAAAGAACAGACCTTGTTTCACCGACTGCCTCCTTTGACCCGATTGATTGCGTGCCGAGGCTCACTCCTGCGGCGCGTAATCCCCTTATGATTTCCCATTCAGTCTTTCAACTCACCCGCATTTGGAACCGTGACGACGCTTCACATTATGCCGCGCTCATTGGACTCGCAGGCAGCACCCTGAACTACAGATCCCCCGACTTCACTCCGGCCACCATCCCCGCCCCAAGGACCGCATAGGGGCCGTACGAGATCAGGGTGAGCAAGGTGCCGATTCCGTACGATTCACCGGGATCGATCAGTCCCCAATTAGCGAATCCCGGAATCTGACCGCCCGCAAGCGACAGGATGATTACAGCCAATCCAGCAAAAAACACTCCATAGCTTACCTGCAGCGGCAGTCGCAGACGCACCTGGTAGGCGTCGTCGGACGGCGCCTTTGTCCAGAGCATTGCCAAAATCCAGGCGCCCAGCAACGGCGTCGCGATTGCGGCGATCAAACCGAAGAAAGCGGACACCCCCACGGCAAATCCGCCGGAAAATGCTGTCCCAATTCCCCCGAGCAGGGTTCCCAAAACTCCCGGCCAGGACAGCGAGAAGTCGCCGCCAGTGGCCGTACGGTAGTGGACCCACGGCATCGCCACCGTCAGCACCATCACCACTCCCACGGCAGTCAGAACGAGTTTATCCGTTTTGGCGATGGCAACATCATGCAGAAGCGAGAAATCGCGATCCAGCGAGGAAACCCCGGAGTCGTGCTGCACCTGCTTGGCGTATCCCGCCGCCTCCGTGTCTGACTTCCAGAAACGGGGGATGTGCTTCGGGTAAACATCGAAGCCGATAAAGCGGAAACGCACTTCGTCAGGCAGGCCTTGATCGGCAGGCAGACGGGGGGAAGTCGGATCAGATTGGGATGCTGTCATAGTCATCAGTTCGCTCGGTTACCCCGTCACGTACCGGGAAAGGCTCAGTTCTTTTCAATGATCTGCTCGTCGATGAGTCGCATCAGATCCCGCGCATCCTTGTGGCCGGGGTCACACTGCGCCACTTTCTCGCAAAGCTTGTAGGAGGCGTCCTTGTCACCGGATTCGTAAAGGGCGAAGGCGAGCCACCATCGGAGTTCATTGTACTTGCACGGCACCTCGCGCTTCGCCTCGAAGCACTTGTAGGCGCGCTGCAAGACGGGAACAGCACCCGCGTAATCTTTGGCGGCAAAGAGCGTGAATCCGTACCACTGACGGTGATCGCAGACATCCGGCTCACGCTCCATAAGCCAGCGATAGCACTTCTGCGCGTCAGCGTGACGCTGCATCTTCACCAGACGTGGCGCCGCAAGCTTGTATCCCCGCTCCTGATAGATCCTGCCGGCGGTTGTATCATTCTCCGCCGCTTTCAGCAGGTACTCC
The DNA here is from genome assembly GCA_020058315.1 of Candidatus Zixiibacteriota bacterium. Taxonomy (GTDB): domain Bacteria; phylum Zixibacteria; class MSB-5A5; order WJJR01; family WJJR01; genus JACRMA01. The sequence goes on along the minus strand of JAGVEK010000407.1, from coordinate 5,031 downwards.
ACAGCCTTCTCGTTGTTGTCAAGCTGCATGTATGGCAGGGAAGCATTAAAGAGATTGCGCGAGTCATCGGGGTGTTTCACAATCAGCTTCTCATACTCGACTGCCGCCTCGGCGTAGCGCCCCAGCTTGTGGTAGGTCAGCGCGAGACTGCCGGTCGAGCGTTCATCGGTGGGGTCGAGTTCCACCGCGCGCCTGTAGTTGTCAGCGATCTGAGAGAGAAACGCGCTGTCCTTTATCGATTCCATGCAGATGGCGGTTCGCCAGAACAACTCGGCATCGGCCGGCACCCACGTATGCGGCGGCTGCCCGCCTTCGAGTCTCTTTCGGTAGTCCGCAAACGCTTCGATCGCTTTGTCGTACTGCCCCAGGAGCATATTGGAGCGGCCGAGATAGAATGCCAATTCGGGGTCGGTCGCCCCGGCTTCAATCGCCTTTTGCAACTCGACAATCGCGGAGTCGTGCGCATTCAGCAGATAGTAAACTGTTGCGATGTTCTTGACGACGAGAACGGGATCCGCTTTCGAATCAACAATCCGGACCTTGCGGTACAGCGACAACGCCGCCTTGTAAAGCTCTGTGGCCTCGCTCATCGGGCGGCTTTTCGCCGCCAGCATATATATGTTGGCCAGTCTTAGATACGCTTCGTGATAAGTCGAATCCTTCTTCAGCAGGTCTACCAGCAGAGGACGAGCCTCATTCAAACGGCGCTGCTGATAGAAGGCATCTGCCAGCTTGTACATGACATCGAGCCGCGACGAATCCGCTGCCAGAACGGCTTCGAATTCGCTGGCGGCCAGAGGGTAAACCTGGCCTTTGTAGTAGGCATCTCCCAGATCGATCCGGTACTGAAGATTCTGCTCGTCGTCGTAACGGGCCCCCAGAAGCAGCTCTTGGGCCTTGGAGTAGTCACCCAAGGCGAACTGGGCGAGCCCCCAAGCATTCTTCAGCTTGGCGGCTATCTTCGGCGTTTTGGGCTTTTCCAGAGGCTTCGCCAGCAGTGGCCCCACCTCGGCGGCCCGCCCAAGACTTGTAAGCGCTTTCGCCCGGCCAACATAGACATCAGGTTCGCGGTATTTACCTTCGAGAGCATCCGAATAGGCCTGGTCCGCCTCGGCCCATTTACCCAGCCCCGACAATGCTTCTCCCCGGAGAAACAGCGCTTCGCCATTTCTGTCGTCGGCGGCCAATATCGGCGCCAGGAGGTCGAGCGCCCCCTGGTAATTTTGACTCTGAAGGGCAGACTGAATCGCCGTTAGGTCAGGCTTCACAGCGGCGTGGATCTGAGCCGCCTCGAAACAAGCCGCAAACACAATAAGGACAAACCGCCCGATCCAGAGCCGATGGGGAGAAATTCTGGTCACGCCCAGCCGCATAGATTTGCAATGATTCACCGCGCGAGGGGTCCAGTCAAGCGGATTTTGGAACCACGGCCGTCTCATGGGTTGCCCCGCGACGGATGCGAGAGCCGGTATAACACCAAGCGTATCAATGCGTATCCAATCAGCATCCAACCCAGAAGGCGGCTGTTTCCCCCTACGACCGACCCTCCCGACAGAAGCAGCCACACCCCGGCCGCCACAAGGAGAACCGAGAACCCCCACTGCCAGAGACCTATCAAGGCGACTGTTCGATTCCACAGACCGCTCGATTCACTCAAAGTTCCACCAACTCCACACCCCCACCCACTCCTCTTACCGATGACGCGCCAGTTTATTTCCATCGTCCACGAATTATTACACGCTGGTTGCAAAAAGCGACATCCGCGAAATCCAGAACTGCCCACCTCGTCCCGTGTGGCAGCGAAACCAGTCTACATTCAAGATGATGCCGAAACTGTCAAAATACCTGGCGAGATCGTGCCTCGACCCGCAAGAACCTGCAACGCCCCCGCCAAGAGGGGGATCCGGCTTCAAAGCCCGCCAGCCTGCTGGATGTCCACAGTCGCACGCGGGTAATCCTGCATAGAACTCCATTCAAGGGGCGTCAGAGTCATCGGCACGATCGAACCGGCAAAGGTGTAAGTCAGCAGATCCACTCCGAATGAACCCGTGCCGGGATCCAGATCCGGCTCCAGTGTGACCCGGACCTTGTCGCCACCGGTCATCTCGAAGGGGAACGAAAAACCAATTCCCGATGGTGCATTCTGGACAAAATCCTCACCGGGGAAGGTCGGTTTGGTGCCAACGCCGCAGAAAGGATTGTCTAGGTCCCCCCCCACAGCCCGACGGAATCTCCCTGTCGAAAGCCACGAATTCCCGTGCCTCACCCAGCCTTCATAGACCCAGCCGGCTGGCGCCGGGGGGAGTGTAAGACCAGAATCCTGAGGAGGCCCCGGTGGGTATTGAGAAACGAACCAAAGTCCCGAGAGCTCGTCCGAAGTGTCTGTATCGGTCGGACTGAACATCATGAAGAAGCTATTGCCCTGCCCAAACGAATACGGGAACTCAAGCAGCGGCAGATGCGAGATGGTCAGATCGGATGGGATGTATGAATGGAGGAGGACATTCTGAGACGGCACCGCGACATGACCGCCCGTCCGCTCAATGGTGATCTGAAGCGAGTCGTAGTCATCGAGGTCCACTGGGAGGTTTTTGACTCTGTTGTCGGCAATCTGTGCTCCGTTGGAATCAAGCAATCCTCCCGAGCTGTTCAGATTGAAACGGATCAATGGCATCCAAACGGGTGGCGAGAGACTAAGTGACGTGTCCGCTTCTTTGGCCCAGAGTTCAAACGCGAAACCCGCAGGCAAGGGGGAGGTCATGTAAAACGTTATCACTGCCTCGTTAAACGGCTTGGGTCCATCCGGGCCGTTCCCCTTGTCTTTCCCGCATCCAGCAGACACGAGGAGAACAGCCGAGAGGACCATCGTCAAACGTGCGAAAGATTTCTTCATCGCAGCACCTACCTTGCTCGAGCTAAAGTGTCGCCAGACGGAATCCTGATGCCCCCGCACGGGGCTCCCATTCAATATACAACCGGAATCCGATTGCAGACCATTGTTTGCGCACTGCATTCGCCATCAGTCACATTCAGGACCGATGCTGGAGCTGCCATCCGAGAACCCACAAGATGCAACATGCCATCCGCCAAAGAGTTCCCGTAGCTCGTAAGCCACGCATTCAGAAGCGAGCCTCCCCCAAGATCGGCTGATATATGTAGTCGAAAATCACGCGCAGTGAATCGTGCCTTCCTGCGAAGTCCCGAGGACGCAGTTTTGCCATGCGGCCATCCATCATCATGACGACAAGCGTCTGCCCGGGCAGGACCGCGATCTTATCGCTGCGTTCGGAGGGATTGGGAAAAGCCGGGTACTCCTCGATTGACGCGGACGGGCCCATATTGGAGAAGAAAGTCCGGCGCAGGGAACCATCCAGCCGGGCGGGACTGCCCAGATGCGGGCCGTCCCTCATGACGAAGAGGTACACATCATTGGAATCGGATAGACTCGGAACATTGCGATCGGATTCGAAAGCGAATCCGTCATTCGCTCCGCTGAAGCGTGGCCGCAAAGTCATCGAACCCCGTGGCCGCGCGATTACCTCGCGCTCCTCAGAAGGATGGCCTTGATGCCCGTCCGGGAAGACTGTGCGAACATGCACGAAATACCGGGTACCCATCACGGCGGATTGGATGCTAATCGACTCACTGTCGATGGCGCCGTCGGTGTCGCCCGGATAGGTCGAGCCACCGTAGAGAGAGTTCTTCAGTTCAGGGTTCTCATCCGTCAATCCGGTGAGACCCGGCGAAGTCGCGACATAAACGTTGTAGCCCTTGATGATATCATGATCATTCCTGAATGTACGCCACGTCAACTCGAGATGATCGGCAAAGCCTTCCACTTGGGTTAGCTGGGGCCCCGGCAGAGAAGTTGTCTGCAGCGGCTTTGGGCTTGGGACCGGTGCCGGAGTCGGCACTGGTGCCCGCGCACACGAGACGAGCACTGCCAAAGCAAGGACTGCAATATCCAGACAGCGCCGATTTACGCGGATGCGCCGTGAATCGGCTTTCGCGGACGCCGATTCCAGAATTCTTCCGGCCGGGGATAACATTTCTCTTGGGAATGCCGGCCGACACTGAGGCGATTCAGAAAACAGAACGCACACGGTCAGGTTCGCTTGGCCTCGCGTTCCATATGAGCCACCCAGTCTTCCTCCAACTCCTGAACCGTGCCCCCGTAGATCTTTTCCAGGGACAATGGGAGGTCTAAGACGCTGCGCCACAACATCTTGAACCTATCAATCCCCTGGGTTTGAATGAGATAGGCCACGAATGACGCACTCTCGATCCGATAAGCTTCACGGTCACTGACACTCGCAGGATTCATGAGCGCGGCAAGGGGTAACCAGCGCCCCTCACTCTTGAGGCGAGCGGCGTCGCCATGGATACTCTCGGATTCATTGTCGAAAGCCTCGCGCAGGCCATCTTTGATCAGTTCAAAGGAAGGGGCCTCAGGATCAGTCGAGCTGAACGCAGCGACAGCGATCGCCCCTCCGATCGGAGATCCGACCCTTGTGTAGATTTGGTACCCATCCACATACACAGCAGCATGGCCGATGGCCGCTTCGCAATCCTGGTTCGTGATGAACCGGTAGATGGAGATCTTCTGAGTCAGGCTCAACCCCAGAAGCTTGGAGAGGTCCGCGTAGGCATCCTCGCATGACTGGGCAAAGAACTTCAACTGTGGCCGCCGTGGAGATTGAGGCGGCTCAAATACTCTGAAATGCTCGGTGGAGTCGGCCACCCAGCCGGCAGAAAATGTGGATGGATTGACATCCTGACGCCGCTTTCCACACGCCAGCAGCGCCAGGGCAACGATCATGATTGCTGAATATCGCCAACGCCGAAGGATGAAGTGCTGTCTTAACATGAGTCCGGTCTCCTCGTCTGACGCGATTATACAAATGTTGACGATAGGAGGCTACCGGTTTCTATTCTGGGAGAACAACCCAAACCGCCATAGAGCACTCAGCGAGCCAGGCCCAGCCAGTCGATCAGGAGAAACTGGACACGACCGATCAGCAGCGAAACACG
>JAGVEK010000191.1 GCA_020058315.1 Candidatus Zixiibacteriota bacterium | reverse complement strand
GTCACATTGATCGTCAGCGTGAGGGAACCGGTCGCGTCCGCTCCGGTACTCAAGTCGCCCCCGAGAAAAAACGCCCCCGCCGCAAACAGCAGTCCTTCGGGAGAGGCCGCCACAGGTTGAGGTGGAAATGGACTGTTGCTGTGGACATTGTAGCTGGGAAGCCTGAACCCTCCGGGCTTGCAGGTACCGTCCGGGTCGGCGTACAGATTGCGCGACCGGGCGTTGTCCAGGATACCACCGACCAGCCGGTCCCCGAAGCCCATCTGTACAGAGCTCATGAATGATCCCGCACTGATGGACCGAGCCGTCAAAGGAACAACGAGATATCGTAACGGCACCAGATTGGTCAGCTTGATCGCGACAGGGACCCCAGTTTGACCCGCAAACACAGTCTTGGATTCGACAACCACGGTGTTACCGGATGATCCCGGACTGTGATCATCAACCCGCACGCAGAGCGAAGGATCGACAAGGCAATCGCAGGGATTGACCGGCAACAGCCCACCCATAAAAACGTAGTCCGCAGCGTCGACGACGTCCCTCACGTCGAGAATCCCGTCAGCGTTCCAATCATTGCGTGACTTGGGGCAGTCTGGATCCCAGAATACCGGGCCGAGATTGAAGACACTCTCAAGGATCTCGATGACACTCATAATATCGATCACCCCCTGGCCATTCGGGTCACCTGCGTAGGGACAATTGCAGGCATCCTGACCCGCCCAGACGACGGGCGCAATCGGTCCGCCTATGAGCAGCGCAACCGCCGCTGCCACGACGATGATCGGCAACACCATCTGTCTCAAACGCATGGGCTTCCTCCCTCGGTGAGGTTCTGCTGCTTACCCGCCTTGTGTATGGCGGGAATGATCTCGATTCGAACGACTCAAACACACACGGCCTGGCGATCCGGGCCTGTACAAGGAGAATAATGACAATCACTCAAATGTCAAGCGGATGCCGAACGATTCTGACGTGAACGCAGGCGAGGGCGCCTGCGCCACATGGCTCGATCGGCAGATGCACCTGCTGGACGAGGGTGTGGCGCGGCCGCCCCCGGCCGCGAGTGCGGGGGATACCCGGCCATGCGGCGACGTGTCGCGGCGTCCTATAGGGGAGTTTATTCTCCGAGCTTGGATTTCAATGCTGGATTGTTGGGCTGGAGTTTTAGAGACTCGCGCCACTGCTGGCGAGCTTCCTCGTGACGGCCCTGGGCGGCGAGGATGTCACCCAAGTGCTCGTACAGGGTGGAATCGGCCTTGAGGAAATCAATGGCTCTGCGGATTTGCTCTTCGGCCTCCCGGAAACGACCAAGACGAAACAGCGCCCAGCCATAGCTGTCGAGGTAGGCCCCGTTCTGGGGCTCCTGCTTGAGGGCGCGCTCGATCAGTTTGAGCGACTCATCCAACCTGACGCCACTGTCGGCATACATGTAACCAAGATAATTGAGCGCAGGAGCGTTGTCTGGCTCCTGGCGCAACAGGTTGTTAAACAACTCAGCCGACCGGTCGAAACGCCCACCCCTCTCCAAGGAAGATGCGAGGGCAAACTGGATACGCGTGTCCGTGCTGTCCTGAGCGTAGACCCGTTCGAACCAGACGATGGCAGAATCGTAGAGTTCGTGTCGCGCGTATGCCCGTCCAAGGAAGTACAACACCTGCCGTGTGTCATTGACTTTGGCCACTGCCGTCTGCCCTGTTTCGATTGCGGCAGCCAGGGAATCTTCGTTCAAAAGCGTGTTGGCGAGAAAGACCCATGCGTCAGGAATCGAGTCGTTACTCGTGATCGCCTTGCGGAAATACTCTTTTGCCTTCTGGTACTCTCGCCGGTCGAAGGCAAGGCGGCCGAGGTAGAGAAGCGGGATGTAAGGGATAGAGTCATTTTGCAACTCGGCGAATAGACTGTCGGCCTTCTCCTGGCGATTGGTGTTGTACCAGAGCATCCCCAGCCGCAATCTCTCTCCCCTGTCTTCTGGAGCCAGCAGCAGGACCTGCTGGACCTCGGTGACTGCGGAATCGCGCATCTCATGAAGAAGGAAGTGATTGATCAGGAGTTTGTGCAGCCCCACGTCCTCGGGCGCAGTTTGGATGGCTCGTCTGTAAGTCTGCCGGGCGTCTTCGGGGCGCCCCCGGGATTCATGCGCCTGCGCCAAGCCGGCGTAAGCACCGCGATTGGCCGCACTGCTGTCGCGGCGCAGGGATTCTTCGAAGGCACGGACAGCGTCATCGAATCTGCCGATCCGGCCGCAGAGTTCACCGAGCTCCACGTAGAGCCGGCTATCGCCACGCAGCCGGGCGGCGTGTGCAAGGCTGGTGATTGCTTCATCGGTCTGTCCCTTGCCGGCCGCCAGGCGGTAAAGGTACCAGTAGGCTTCCGCGTTCGTCGTGTCGAGAGCGACTAACAGCCGATAGGTCTCGAAAGCGCGATCAAAGTCCTGGGCTTTCCGATAGCAATCGGCCAGAAACTCCAGCGTCTTGGCGTCCTGGGGCTGAATTGCGGAGGCGAGGGCAATTGCCCGATCCGGCAGGCTGATCTTGGCGTAACTCTGCGCCAGCGCAAATCGGATTTCCGATGACTCTGGATCCAGCCGCAACGCACGCTCGAAACCCGCAATCGCCGATTGGTAATCCCCTTCGCTGTAAGCCATCGAACCCATCGAAAAATACTGAAACGCCACGGGGTCGATCAGCCGGTTCGCATGGGCCCGCGCGGCCGACACCTCCGGCTTCGGCTTCGAACCGCCACATCCCCCTGCGAGGAGCACCGCCACGGCTGTGGTGGCAAGATATCGCCAGAACCTGGTACTAATCTGTCTCAACGGCTTCCCATTCAGTGTCTGCTTTCATTCACCCTGTCCGCACGGAGTACCGACCCCGTCACGCAGACTCCGCGCCATTTATACACAGTCACAAGGGTCAACACCAACGGAATCCGTCGGCGAGGGCAGATGAACCCAGGACAGTATTTGTCCGGGACCAGCCGGATTTCGAGGGCAGCTTTTCTGCTTGCTATCGATTCAGGCCCCGGTTACCATCGCAACATGAGCGACTCCCATTTCAAACCCTATATAGCCCCCAACCAGTCCATCAAGGAGATGACTCTGAAGGGATTGGTGCTGGGCTGCATACTGGGGATCGGGTTTGCGGCCTCATCGGTCTATCTCGCCTTGAAGGTCGGACTGACCGTGTCCGCAAGCATCCCCATCGCTGTTCTCAGTATTACGATCTTTCGCGCGCTCGGCCGGGCCACCATCCTGGAAAACAACATGGTCCAGACGGTTGGGTCGGCGGGCGAGTCGATTGCCGCGGGGATTGCGTTTACTCTCCCTTCACTCCTCTTGATGGGCCAGGACCTCGAATTCGTTCGGATTCTTCTGGTCGGGCTTCTGGGGGGAATCCTCGGAGTCCTGATGATGATCCCGTTGCGTCAGGGATTGATCGTGCAGGAACACGGGAAACTGACATACCCAGAAGGAACCGCCTGCGCCGATGTTCTGATTGTCGGGGAGAAGGGCGGCACGACCGCCAAGACCGTGTTTCTCGGCGCGGGGATCGGATTCGCCTATTCCTTCTTCAATCTGGTAACCCGATTCTGGAAAGATACGTCGGACTGGACACTGCGATTTTTCAAGGGCGCTTCGATTTCGGCGGAGGTTTCACCGCCGCTTCTGGGAGTGGGCTACATCATCGGCCCGAAGACCGCTTCTAACATGATGGCCGGTGGCTCGCTGGCGTTTATCGTTCTGATTCCCATCATCCATGCGTTCGGCGATGCATTGAGCACCGTGATCTTTCCCGCCACGAAGTTGATCCGCGACATGAGCCCCGGGGAGATTCGCAACGCTTACATCCTGTACATCGGCGCCGGCGCCGTGGCCACCGGGGGCATTATCAGCCTGATCCGCTCAATTCCCTCGATTATCGGGGCGTTCAAACGGGGTATGGGATCACTCAAGGCATCCCGGCAGGGGGCGGCAGTCCACGAGATCCCGCGCACGGAGAGAGACATCCGCATTACATGGGTGCTTGGCGGAATCGGAGCGCTGATCCTCGGCATCTGGGTCGCCCCGGTCTTGAACATCAATCTTCTTTCGGCCATCCTGATTGTCCTTTTCGGGTTCTTCTTCGTAACCGTTTCCAGCCGCATCACGGGCGAGATCGGGTCGTCTTCCAATCCCATTTCCGGGATGACCGTGGCGACGCTTCTGATCACCTGCCTTCTGTTTCTAGCTGTCGGCTGGACGGGGATATCCTTCCGGGCAATGGCGCTGACGACCGCCGCAATTGTCTGTGTGGCCGCTTCCAATGGCGGCACGATAGCGCAGGATCTCAAGACCGGTTTCCTGGTCGGGGCGACACCGAGCCGGCAACAGTGGGGGATTCTTGTTGGCGTGATCACAAGTGCAATTGTGATCGGCTGGACGCTTTTGTTCCTCAACGATTCCAAGACAACCTACTCCGCGCGCCAGTATCCAGAGTTTACCGCGAACGTACCGGCCAACGCCGCTGTGGTCCAGCAGGAGGGGAAGTCCTATCGCAAAATTTCGGTTCCGGAACTCACGAATGGCGTCCCCACCGGACGGTATCTGGTCGATGGGAACGGGAAGATCGTCTATCTCATCGATCCCGGCGTCTGCGGGACCGATGTTGAGCGCGCTGAACCGGTGACTGGATCCGAATATTCTGCGTACACCGGCGGGCCTCTCCCGGAGACGGCGCCGAGTTATCTGACCGCCGATGGACCCGCCAAAGTCCTCGTGCTGGAGTCTGCCCTCGGCGGCATTGCCTCCGGACGTTACGCGGTGAACAGTGCCGGTCAGATTACCCATCGGCTGGTTCCGGTAACGAAATTCGACGCGCCCAAGGCGCGGTTGTTTAGCTTGATTATCGACGGGATTCTGACGCGTAAGTTACCATGGGCTTTGGTGTTAGTCGGTATTGCCTTGGCGCTGATGATGGAGTTGGTCGGGGTTTCGGCTTTGCCTTTCGCGGTCGGCTGCTATTTGCCGATCTCCACATCGACGCCGATCTTCATCGGCGGAATGATCCGGCATTACGTGGACCGCAAGGGCAAGAGCAAGGCCGAAGAAGCCGAATTCTCGCCGGGTGTGCTGCTGTCCAGTGGTTTGATTGCAGGGGGCGCCATTGCCGG
>JAGVEK010000085.1 GCA_020058315.1 Candidatus Zixiibacteriota bacterium | reverse complement strand
GGCAACCTGTTCCGCGATTCGATCGACGACGTCCTCGCCAGCCCCGCCTTCGCCAAGGTGACCGGGCGCGACGTGGATAAGTTCGCGCCCTGCTCGACGTGCGCGATCCGCCATTTCTGCGGCGCACCCTGCCCGGCCGAAGCGCATGAGATGAACGGCGGCATGGCGCGGATCGGCGCCTTCTGCGGCTTCTACGAGGAGCAGGTGCGCTACGCGCTGCGCCTGATCGCCGACGGCAGGGCCGGCGACTTTCTCTGGGACGGATGGGACGAGGGCGTTGAAACAAGTTTCCAGGTGACCCTGCAATGAGTTCCGCGCGTTACTCCGATACCGAAATTGCCGCCATCGAGCGTGTGATTAGGGAGCGGCGCGACATGCGCCACTTCCTGCCCGACCCGCTGCCCGATGGCCTATTGGAGCGACTGGTGGAAGCCGCCCATCTCGCGCCCTCGGTGGGTTTCATGCAGCCCTGGCGCTTTCTGCGTATCACCGACCGAACGCTGCGAAACTGCATTCACGCCCAGGTGAACGCCGAGCGCGTCGCCACGGCCGCCGCCCTGCCTTCGCGCAACGAGGAATTCCTGCAGGTGAAGATCGAGGGCATCCTCGACTGCGCCGAGGTGCTGGTGGTCAGCCTGATGCCGGGGCGGGAAGCGCATATCGTCGGCCGCCGCACCCTGCCGGAAATGGACCTGGCCTCGGCTGCCTGCGCCATTCAGAACATGTGGCTGCTCGCCCGCGCCGAAGGCGTCGGGCTCGGCTGGGTGTCTTTCTTCGACCCGGACAGTCTGGCCGCCCTGCTGGGAATACCGGCGGGTGCACGACCCGTCGCCATCCTGTGCATCGGCCGGGTGCCGGCCTTCTATCCGCGTCCGATGTTCGAGGATGCCGGCTGGGGTGCGCGGCTTCCGCTCAAGGACGTGCTGTTCGAGAATACCTGGAAAGTCGGCGCTGGCGGGACGCCAACGGCCTACTGACTGGGTCGGCCGCGCGTGATTTCGATCTGTGCGCACGCCGCAATGAGAAGGCACGAACGTTTCATGCGATCTCCTTAAAACACTGGAAGCCGTCACTGACGGTTTGCTCGGGCTTTGTGCGTGGCAGGCCGGGGCGACCATTCGGCTTGTGGCGGCTACTGGCGTGTTCGACTACGGCGTTTTCGATCGAAGTGCAGGAGCGCCACGAATCCCGCCAGAGAATTCAGGAGAAATAATTCAGGCCGCCGCAACCCGGTTCCGCTAGGCCGAACCGTGCTTATCCGGTTAGCTCCCAAGCCTACTACCTGTAGTGGGCCGTAATTTTTTGGGCGAATTCAAGTCTGAAGTGCAACAGCGTTATGACGAGAGTGTAGCTGCTTCATGAAGACCTCGTGAGGCGTTTTGAAGCCGAGGCATTTTCTGGGACGGTGATTGAGGTGGTGCATGGCGAAGGCGACTTGGTCAGGGGTAATGGAATCGAAGTACATCTTCTTTGGAAAGAACTGGCGAATCAGGCCGTTCATATTCTCGTTCGCGCCGCGTTCCCAGGAAGCATAGGGATGAGCGAAGAAGAAGTCTGCGTCGAGCTCTTCGGCGATACGCTCATGCTGGGCAAACTCCTTGCCGTTGTCAGTCGTCAGCGTGTGAACACGGGCTGCAAAAGGCGTCAGCAAGGAGATCATGGCGTCCGAAACAGCTTGCGCGGTCTTGAACGGTACATGCGCGATCAGGGAGTAGCGGGACGTGCGCTCGTTAATCGTGACCAGCGCCTGCTTCTGTCCGGCGCCGATGACCAGATTCGCCTCCCAATCGCCGAAGCGGCCACGCTCGGCCACGATGGCAGGGCGCAAATCGATGGAGACCTGGTTGGGGATGGTGCCGCGTCGCTCACGGCCGCCATAACGCTTTCGCCGGGCCTTCTGGCAGCGCAGGGTGCGGTGCAGCGTGCCACCGGCTCGCTTGTCGGCGTAGATACGCTGGTAGATGCTTTCGTGGCTGACGGTGGTCTGTCCATTGACTTTGAGGTAGCCGGAGACTTGCTCCGGACTCCACGTCTCGCCAAGTTTGGCGTCAACCATGGCCCATGTTTCGGCCGTAACGCGAGGGCCGTTCTCACAGGCCCGTATGCGGGCCTGTGAGAACTCATGCGCTTGCTTGGGCCGATAGCCGCGCTCTCCGCGATTACGCTTCATCTCCCGGCCAATGCTCGATTTGTGGCGGTTCATTACGCGGGCTATGTTGCTTCTGTCATGTCCGGCTTTGGCAAGGATGGCAATCTGGTACCGTTCGTCTTGGGTGAGATGTGTGTATTTCATTCCGGGCAACTTTGACTTGGCGGTCGAGGGGCTCGGATGCTAGCGCATCTCGCCCACCCAACCCGTTAATCAGAGTTGCACTTCGAATTTGAACTCGCGCCACGTCATAGCGATTGCAGTACCACAACAATAAAATTGATGCCGGCCTGCTCGGTAAAATCGTGCTCGCACGCTTTCTGGAGTTGCCGCTGCGGACTGTTGACCGTCTCGTGATCCAGACGGAGTCTTCCACCGGGTTTACCTTTCTGCGCCCTTGGGTGACCGTGGGTCAACTGGAAGGCACGCAGGTGGCGCATGATGCGGCCGACATTCCCCAAAACCAAGCATCCCAGATACTGGGAGAGGTTCGCGAGGCGGGGGACCGGAGCCTGATGTTCCTCTACCACCGCGACAGCTACGCGCGGGAATACCGATTCGATGAGGAGGGTATGAACCTCATGACGTCCCGCCTGGACTTCCCGACAGAACTGGCGGGCGTATTGCGCAGGTTACGCCTCATCAACACCAGGAACCGGCTCACCCACGCACTGATGCAGGCAGTATTGGCATCGCAAGCGGCGTATCTGCATTCCGGGCAGGCCTTGGCGCTCTTGCCCCTGACCCAAGCGGAGATTTCCGCCCGGCTGCGGTCGGAGTCGAATCTTTCCGTGGTGGCGGATACGGGCCGGATCTCCCGGTTGGTGCGTGTATTGTCCATCGCGCTACCGAACGGCGAAGCGGTGCCGTTGGGCGGGCTTTTCCCGAAGCCGCGGCAAGTTCATTGTCATTTCGTGGATCATGTGATAAAAAGGGAAAAGGCATGGATGCTCCAAGGGATATTGTGGGAGCCGCTGACGGACGAGGCCATCGCTGCCATTCTCGAGCGCGAATACGGCATTAACTTGTTGCGGCGCACGGTGGCCAACATCCGGCACGACTTGGCGATTCCCGATTGCCGGAGTCGCAGTCAGCGCATGAATTATCTGGCGGCGACCGAGGGGTTTTCCGCACTGGTACCATTGACCCATCAAGCGCTGCGGACCGCGGTTCCGTCCCAGCCGGGGGTATACGAAATTCGGGCAGCCTTGGGCTCGCCCATGAGTGAGGTAAAAGAGGGATGGCTTGAGAAAAGCGCGTCGCCGGGGACGCACAGCGTAGTGTATATCGGCTCGACCAGGGATCTGCGCAAGCGTTTGGGAGATCACCTGCGCGGCAGTAGCGATAACGTTCTACTTTATAACCACCTCGCAGACGGTACCGCGCGGGTGCGATTTCGTCTGGTCAGCGAAGAATGGCGCTGGGCAGAGCGGGATTTGTATCGGGTGTTTTGCGAAACCTTCGGCACGTCGCCGTTGTGCAATCGCATGAGCCCGTGAGAAAGAGAGCTGCAGCGGAAGAGGACACACTGGAATCTGGCACAAGACATGAACAAGAATAAATAAAGGTTGGGGCATATCGTGGAAAAAATATTGCGCAAGCAAGCAAGCAAGCAAGCCTGACGTCCCCCTCGTCGTCTGCGGCCCCATAGCGGGAGCCGAACTATGAATCGCTCGGGCGAGGCCGTCGCCGCGCCGGCTCGGGCGATCAGGATCGACGCGCAAGAGATCACTCGGTGCAAGGCATTTCTGGAGTTCGACGAGACCGATGTCAGCTTGCTCACGGAGTTGCACGAGCGCTGGTGCAGTCCTTCCGCGTTCTGCGATATCTCGAAAATCATTCCACGAACAGTCTTTACAGTACGCGCGCGGCGGCTTCCTTTGCTAGCGGCCGTTTCACCTTCCGATTCTTTACCGCGCCCCTTGCCCTTGCTTTCAGGGACGTACTCGCACTCACATGGGCGGGGTCGATTCTCATGCTAAAAAGAATTCCCTTGCTCGCGAAAGTCAGCATCGTCCCCTTGGTGGCGGGACTCGTTTTACTGATCCTCCTTGCATGGCAAGCCCATGCCCTCGGTGAAATTGAACAGGATGCGGTGGCGATCAATCTGGCGGGCAGCGAACGGATGCGACTGTTCAAACTT